>CADBNJ010000166.1 GCA_902795955.1 Oscillospiraceae bacterium | reverse complement strand
CCCAGGCAAGCCTTGCTCTGCTTCCCAGCATGGTGTAGAAGAGGAAGGCGGCAATGACGGGCATTGCACATTTGAAGACCTTGGACGTGACAAGATGTCCTGAGAAGATATATACTCCCGATATGCACGCTATGAACAGGACGGATAATGCCCCGTAATAATTGCTGTTCTGGGTGAGCCCGTATGCAGACCTGTCGGCGCGGTACAGGTAACTGTAACTGAGTTCAATGTTAAATGTCTGCAGGAACGCGAATACTCCCTCAAGTACTGCCACAGCAATGAAGGCAAAGAGGATATTCTTTCTGCGCTTATGGTCATCGATCAGCGATCCCGCAAAGAACAGCCAGTAATATGCGAGAAAGTGAAGCGGATTCTCACACCGGTTCGCATCCCCTCCCGAATAGACACCGGGACTCCGGGAGAAGACTGCCGATATGACCATGAACAATACTAATGTGAGATAGAATATATCTGCAACGCGGATCCTTCTTTTCTGAGGAACTGATAACGACATATAGACGGCTGTAAGAGCAGTTCCCAAAAACCCGAACATAGAGAAAAGCACAGGTTCCATGCTGGAGGGGATGAAGGAGCCGTTAATCCTGAACAACACCTCGGTGATCAGCTCGGTCACGGGCATGCCGATGATAAGCGTCAGGACAGCTTTGAAGAACACATCTTCAGAGATATATCTGTTAACGCTGCTTCTCAAAGTCATCTGCCTACCGTCCCTTCACGAAATGACGGTGCTTGAGTATGCCGTTTGCCGCATAGCACGCCTCGTAGTACAGTCTTCCGAAGAACCCGAGACCGGTATATTTGTAGGTGTTCATATTCATTGAGGCGGATCTGAACTTGTTGCCGGTCTTTGATCCTTTGGAGATCATGTAGGTTATAAGCGGTTCATCGATGCCGCAGGCTGTCAGCCCTGCCTTCAGCATCTGAAGCCAGCATGCGTAGTCTTCGTGAATATCCCTGCTGAGGTCAGCTGACGGCGCATAGCAGAGGTAATCGCTTCTCCTCATCAGAACGGAGGAATTGGAGATTATGTTCTGCTTAAGAAGCCTCTTGTAGGTGACGTTGGCGGGAACATGCATGATCCAGTCATAATCATTGCCGTTCTCATCAGCAAAGGAGGATGCAGTATATACCAGGTCACATCCCGTTCTGTTACGGAGAACGATCTGCTTATCCAGCTTCTCCGGATGCCATTTATCATCCGCATCAATGAAAGCGATCCATTCGCCTTTTGCTCTTTGAACGGCACGGTGTCTGGTAATGAGTACTCCCGAGTTTTGGATATTTGTTGTGACAGATATCCTGTTATCCTGTCCGGCTAATCTGCGGCATATCTCATCCGTTCCGTCATCAGATGCATCATCGACTATGATAAGCTCGAAGTTATCATATGTCTGCCTGAGAACTGAGGATACTGCTCTTTCCAGGTAACGGGCGCCGTTATATACGGGGAGGATGACGCTTATCATCTCTATATTGGCGGGATCAGTCATCATTATCCTCCATCGGGGCTTCCGGTTCCTTCGCGATTATCCTCTTTAGAGTTACGAGTATTATTCTCAGATCTTCTGCAAATCCGGCATTGGATATATAGTGCAGGTCCATACAAAGCTTATCGTAAGGGTCGGAATCATAGCGTCCGTATACCTGTGCATACCCTGTCAGTCCTGCCTTAACCTGAAGCCTCAGATCGAATTCCGGGAGTTCTTTGGCGTATTCTGCGGCGATCTCGGGCCTCTCGGGCCTGGGGCCTACGATCGACATATCGCCTTTGATGATGTTGATGAGCTGCGGAAACTCGTCGATCCTCAGCTTCCTTATCAGCCTGCCGACCTTCGTCACGCGGGGATCATCCGCACCTGTGGACAGCACGGCTCCCGTTACTGTCTCGGCATCGTTCCTCATGCTCCTGAACTTATAGATATTGAAGATCCGGCCGTTTTTGGTCAGCCTCTTCTGTCTGTATATTACCGGTCCCCCGTCGCTTATCTTTATCGCCAGTGCCGTTATCAGCAGTATGGGGAATGTAATGATGAGTGTGAGCAGCGAGAGGATAATATCATTCAGGCGCTTTAAGAGCATATATTCCGGCTTCGGGTTATATCTCTCGACGAGGCATATGGGAAGGTTGTACATATTAAACTGCTTTGAGCCGCGCATGAAGATATCGCCTATTACCGGCTCACAGTAACAGCTGATACCGTTCTCAACGCAATACCTGACGGTCTCATTCCTGTCGTGATCGGGGATCTCCATTATGAAGACAGCCTGCACATCTTTGATCTTATCAATGATCCAGCTTAAGCGCCTCTCATCACCCTCTGCCTTGACCTCATCGATGTCATACGCCCCGATCAGCTCGAAACTCTTATCAAATCTCTTGTGTTTTGCGATCTCATTGAGGTTATGGACACTGTCGTAGATAATGACGGCAGTTCTTCTTCTGAATGTCCTGAAATACCACCATGAGACTGTAAGGCACCATATCATTGACAGGAATACCTGGCATATAAAGCATAATAAAAGCCTGAGCATCTCCGGGAATGATCTCAGAAGCACGGCAAGGAGCAGGGTAAAGACCGTATCTGTCAGGATAATTGCAATTATCTGGCTGATGAATAATTCCGCCCTGTCCACCTGACTTATCTGGAAAGCATCGTAGATTCGTACAAAGAGACCGTACAGGAATACATAGGCAACAGCAAAGGTATATGTTCCTGCCGGGCTGAATTCACCGCCATAGACCTGCTTGGAATAATATGTGATCCAGATATATGCCAAAGGGGCGCAGATTAGGATAATGTTCAGAAGCTTAACCGAACGGACGGCGACATCATGCCAAAACCTGGAATTACCTCTAATATCTGCCATAATTCAATCTGCCCCTGACCACCATATCATTAACTTCACACGTGTGCTCATTATAACATGACCGTTTGCCAATAATCGAGACAGTATTGTAAAACAGGTTGAAGTGATATGTGATAAAATAACAAATTGAGAAAGTAAACATACCGGAGGAGTTATGCTGGAACTTCAATACCCTTTTGATGCGGATCATATCCTGCGCAAGAAGAAATCCATCAGGAAGCAGCTGCTGGCGCGTGAGAATGTCAAATACATCGAGAAGAAGATAGCTGTGCTCGGAGGATCCACAACATCCGATGTAGTTCTGATGCTGGAATTATTCCTGCTCGACAATGACATCAAGCCGGTATTCTACGAATCGGAATATAACAAGTTCTGGGAGGATGCCGTCTTCGGCAATGAGGAACTCGACAGCTTTGATCCGGATCTGGTATATTTTCACACCACTTCGCGGAACATTAACAACTGGCCGACAGTGAGAGATACGGCAGAAGCCGTTGAGGAACTGGCGCAGGCAGAATTTGACAGGTTCAGGCAGGCATGGGAATCAGTTGCGGGGAAGTATCACTGCACGATCATACAGAATAACATGGAACAGCCGTTCTACAGGCTCATGGGCAATTCGGACGTGTCTGATATCCACGGCCGTCTCAACTTCGTGAACAGGCTTAATCAGAAGTTCTATGAATATGCCCGGGAGCACGAGTCCTTCTACATACATGATGCCAATTATCAGGCATCGGTCTACGGGATAAAGAAGTGGGCGGACCTTGCTGACTGGTACAGATATAAGTATGCCATGGCAGTGTCTGCCATACCTGATTTTGCATTCTCTCTGTCTCACATAATCAAGGCAGTCTACGGCAGGAACAAGAAGGCTCTGGCGTTAGACCTCGATAACACTTTGTGGGGCGGTGTAGTAGGTGATGACGGCCCTGAGAATATCAAGATCGGTCAGGAGGATGCCGTATCGGAACTCTACAGCGAATTCCAGGAATATGTGAAGGCCCATAAAGATCTGGGAATATTGCTTACGGTCAATTCCAAGAATGATATCGAGAACGCACTTGCAGGCCTTAAGAGGCCGGACTCGGTGTTAAGCCCGGATGATTTTCTCGTTATCAAAGCCAATTGGGAGAACAAGGACAGGAACCTTGCGGCTACGGCAGATGAGATCAACATAGGTGTTGATTCACTTGTCTTTATCGATGATAACCCCGCCGAGAGGGCGATAGTAAGAGACAGCGTGAAGAATTCCACTGTTCCGGAGGTGGGAAGCCCGGAGACATATATCGACGTCATTGATTCCAACGGATTCTTTGAGGTTACGGGTATATCCGACGAAGATCTGAAGCGCAACGAGATGTACAAGGCTAACATTGAACGCAAGCAGACCATGAGCAGCTTTGCCGACTATGGCGAGTATCTGAAGTCACTCGAGATGACCGGAGAGATCAAGCCTTTCGCGCCGATGTATATGGCAAGGATAGCTGAGCTTACCAATAAGAGCAATCAGTTCAATCTGACCACGAGAAGGTGCTCGCTTGCGGAGATAGAGCAGATCGCATCAGATCCTGAATACGTGACGCTGTACGGCAAGCTGACCGACAAGTTCGGAGATAACGGCGTGGTGTCTGTGGCTTTTGGGCACATTGACGGCAAAATCGCCGATATAGACCTGTGGCTTATGAGCTGCAGAGTCTTAAAACGTGACATGGAATGTGCTATGATGGATGAGTTCGCCGCCGAGTGCCTCAGGAGAGGTGCTTCAACGATAGTAGGTCATTACTATCCTACGGCGAAGAATAAGATGGTTAAGGATTTCTTTGCTGACCGGGGCTTCACCCTTGTGGAAGAGGACGGCGAAGGCAACCGTACATATGAGCTTGATATATCAGAAGGTTATGTCAAGACGAACAGATATATAAATGTAAACCCGTAAGGGCAGGAGGAAAATATGACAAGAGAAGAGATCTACGTTAAGCTCAATGAGGTCTTTCAAGATGTTTTTGATGATGAGGATATCGTTGTAAACGACGATACCACAGCCGATGATATCGAGGACTGGGACTCTCTCGAGCATATCAATCTCATTGTTGCGGTCGAGAGAGCATTCGGCATCAAGTTCTCAATGGGTGAGACGACTTCCATGAAGAACGTCGGTGCCATGGTTGATATTATCTCAGAGAGAATCTGATCGATGAAGGTCCATCACATCGGATATCTTGTTAAGCGGCTTGGGCGCTCTGAGGAAGCATTCAGGAAGCTGGGATTTACTGTTGAGAAGGATGTCGTGTATGATGACGTCCGCGATGTGAATATCTCTTTCATGCGCAGCGGTGATTACCGTGTGGAATTGATAGAACCGGCTTCCAAGGAATCGCCGCTCTATCCGCTCCTGAAGAACTATAAGAACTCGCCATATCATTTATGCTATATCGTCGATGACCTTGAGGCTGCACGAAGCGAACTCGAGAAGCAGGGCTTTATGGTTATCAGGGATAATGAGCCGGCTCCTGCGCTCGGCGGGCGCGAAGTCATATTCATGGTCAGTGCCGATATCGGGATCATTGAACTGGTCACGGAGAGCGCCGGGGATGGTGATTTCTGATGAGCCTTGTATCTTTTAATTTCCTGATATTTGTTGCGGCTGTCTTTGCTGTCTATTATATTTGTCCGGTCAGGATCAGACAGTATGTGCTCGTGCCGGCCAATATCGTTTTCTGCTGCTTTGCAGGAATATACACTTTTGCTTTTGTATTGCTGTCAATTGTTACTACGTTCATCGGAGGACTTCTGACAGGGCGCAAAGATGCAAAACCTGCGGCCAAAAATACGGTAGCCGCCGTTGTCATTATCTTTAACTTCGCGCTGCTCTGCGCAGTCAAATTCTATGGAGTCATGGGGATGGTTGAAGAGCAGCTGAACGCTCTTCTCGGCGCTTCATCCGGATCCTGGCTTGCTTTCGCCGTGCCGCTGGGCATGTCATTTTACACGCTGCAGCTTATCGGATATGTGCTCGATTGTCTGTGGGGCAAGACGGAGCCTGAGAAGAATTTTATAAAGTATTTCATATTCGGATCTTATTTCCCTTATCTGACATCCGGACCGATGAACAGGTATGATGTGTTGTCTGCCGAGATCGCCCGCGAACACCGCCTGTCACTTGCAAACATCAGGACCGGTATTATCAGGATATGCTGGGGATTCTTTAAGAAGCTGATCATTGCCGAGCGCGCCGGCGTCATTGTCAATGCCGTCTACGGCGATCACGGCATATATACGGGCGGATATGTGGTGCTCGGAGTCTTTGCCTTTGCTATACAGCTCTATGCGGATTTCTCGGGATGCATGGACGTGGTCATCGGTGTATCTCAGCTCCTTGATATCAGAATGCCGGAGAACTTCAATTCGCCTTATTTCGCAAGGAGCATCAGGGAATACTGGAGAAGGTGGCATATCACGCTCGGTGATTACCTGGCAGATTATTTGTATTACCCGCTCCTTAAGAGTGCGCCTCTCGTCAAGATCGGCGATGTCTCCAAGAAAGCTCTGGGCAAGAAGAAGGGGAAGAAGGTTCCGATCTATGTTGCAATGATCATACTCTGGACTGCCATCGGATACTGGCACGGCGGCCTGTGGAAATACATCATAGGCTCAGGACTTCTGCATTGCTTCTACATAGTATCCGGAATGATCGCCGAACCCCTGTTTGAGAAGATCAGACCGGTGCTTAAGAGCGACAAGCTGCCGTATAAGCTGTTCCAGGTACTCAGGACATTTGTGCTCGTGCTGCTGGGCTTTGTTTTCTTCCGTGCGGCGGATGTTCCCGATGCCGTAAGAATGCTCGGCGCTGTATTTGCAGCTCCGGCAGGGGAGGCGGCCATCGGTCTCGGTATGGCTGACTATATTGTTCTCGGCGTTGCTCTTCTTATCCTCACGGCTGTTGATCTGTATAAGTTCAGACCGAAGGACACGGATGAACCGCGGTCTGTCATTAAGCTCACCGAAGGCAGGCCCGTTCTGACCTGGCTGGTGATAGTATTCCTGGTCGCATCGGTTCTTGTCTGGGGAATGTACGGACTCGGATATAACGCAAGTTCATTTATCTATGCTAGTATATAATATCGTTACGGAGGTTTGGCATGAACATTGTATGTCTTGATATGGAAGGTGTGCTGGTCCCTGAGATATGGATCGCTTTCGCGAAGAAATCGGGTATTCCGGAGCTTAAGCGCACGACCAGAGATGAACCCGATTACGATAAATTGATGCGCTGGAGGCTTGGTATTCTGAAGGAGCACGGATTAGGACTTCCGCAGATACAGGAGGTCATCTCACGTATCGAGCCGCTCCCGGGTGCCAGAGAGTTCCTTGATGCACTCAGAGAGAGGACACAGGTTATAATACTGAGCGATACGTTCGAGGAGTTCGCAATGCCTCTCATGAGGAAGCTCGGCTGGCCGTCGCTGTTCTGCAACAGTCTTGAGGTAGCACCCGACGGAGAGATCACCGGGTTTAAGATGAGAATAGAGAATTCCAAGCTGACTACTGTCAAAGGGCTTCAGAGTATAGGATTTGACACTATCGCTGCAGGCGACAGCTATAACGATCTCGGCATGATCAAGGCATCCAAGGCAGGGTTCCTGTTCAAGAGTACTGAACAGATCAAGAGGGATAATCCGGATCTCCCGGCATTTGAAGAATTTGATGAGCTTCTCGAGGCGATAACCGGGGCATTGTGATTGCTGTTATCTATCCTTACGCTTTCTGCGGATAATGGTGTACACAACAAATCCGGTGAGAGAAAGTGCACTGATGATAAGGCCTGCCTTCAGACCGTAAGTCTCGTATTTCATTTCGATGTGGTGGCTGCCGGGAGCGAGCTTGAGAGCCATGAAACCAATGTCTCCATGGAGGACTTCGATCTTCTGGCCGTTATCGTATGCTGTCCATCCTTTTGAATAGGGGATAGCAATAAACAGGTGTTTTTCCTTGTCAACAGTGCAGTCCAGTTGCAATCTGTTGGCCGTATTTTGCAGATTAGTTATGTTGTGATCGAGGGATGCAATATTATTCCCGATCGAGGCAGTGTCTCTTTTGTATAGCTTCAGGCATTCATAACTATAGTCACCCGGAGCATCGAACACCACGCGGAGCTGATCTATCGATTCGGTTGTCCTGCCGACATTTATCATCCAGTCATGCTTTCCGCCATACATATGATTTGCGTAAGTTGCTCCAACGAAGAAGTTGTGAAGGGCAGGGATATCTTCTCCGTCCGTCTGACCATAAATACGCACAAAGTAATTGATGGGATCGATCTCTTTCTTATCGAGGGCTTGAATGTAGAGATATACTTCGGCGTCGCTGATACTGTCAAATGACATAACAAAGCCGGATTCTGCCTTCGTTATCCTGATCAGATCATCTGTGACGGAATTGTCTCCGTCGAGCGAACTGATGGTGAAGGGTACCTCATCAGATGAAGATACATCTGCCGAGTCTGTGGAAGTATTGGTGACACAGGCTCTCATGAGAATATCCTGCTTTTGCGCAGGGGATAATCTGTAGAATTCATCTTCCGATATGGTCTGATCAAAAAGAGTGAACAGCGAATTCCTGTAATCTGAAGTAATGAGCTTATATTCCTGATCTTCGACCGCGTTATTCAATGAATACCCGACAGGGAGTGCAGACGGTTCACTGTTTATAAGATAGTAGTTAACACCCAGCAGGGACATGAGTTCGCTTCGGCTGTCAAGACCGTCGTAACTGAAGTTGCAGGGATTCGTGTTAAGACCGATGCTCTGGTGGAACTTATCAACATAATTATTGTACATATTGTAGTAGAAATTGGTTCCGCTCGTGCCTGTAAGCATGCTTACATTACGGTAATGATTGATGGTCTTGGCGTGATTATATCTGGTACCGTCGTTTACCTCCAATCCGCTGAGGAGAGACAGACCGTTTTCTTCTGTTATCATTGTATAACCGTCCCCGGCCGGAACCAGATAGCGCATGGAATTACTCGTGTTGGCCGAATAATGGAAATACGCGGGAAGTATTACGGAAATGCCGGCGACCACTATGCATGTCAGACCATAATATTTGGACGGGATCTTTTGGGAAAAGTAAAACAACACTCCGGTAACAACCGCACTGGAAGCGATCACCACAAAGCCGCTTCTGCCGGCATCCAAAACGGATATTCCCAGGCAGAGATACAGGACAGGCACAATTATGAGTGCCGGTTTCTTTTTGGCGGGGAGAGCAGGTATCTCGGGAAGTATCAGTGTGGTCATGTAAGCAAGGACCAGAATGTAGAAGAAAGACCAGCGGTTAGCAGGATAATTCATCCCGTTGAAGATATAGCCGACAAAAGGAATAAGAAGCCCCAGCGTCATGAGGATGATCTCTGTCTTTAGACGCAGATAGTCTCTCCTTTTGAGCATGAAGAGAACGGTAATGCACAGGATGATAAGCACGGAAGAGCCTATCATGGCGTCTCTGTTGAGCATATTATAAGAAGTGATATATCCCTGGAAGAAGTCTTTGTAATAATCGAGATCATAGAGGAAAGGGACATATCGCCTTAAGTCCAGCCTTCCCATATCCTGCATTACAAAAGCAACCGGAATGAGTGAGAAAGCCGCGATAAGCGCCGACCAGAGTGAATACAGGAAGAATGACGCGAACTTGCTGAGCAGATCCTTGATCGTCCTCTCGGCTTTGGGGGTCAGGAACCATTTGAGGAGACAATAACAAACGATCATGATGGCAAACATATAGACAAAATAGAATGAAGCAACCGCAAAGTATGCCAGCAGGATCACGTAGAGAGTGGGTTTCTTCTTCTCGTAGAGCATGTCAGCGCCAAGGACTAACAGAGGAAGGATGTAAAGAGGGATGAGGAATCCTGACTGGTTGAGCCCGATATAAGCACAAGCAGAGAAAGTATATATGATCGCACCGCAAAGAGTCGGATAGAACCTGTTACCGCGCTTAAATGAGAGAACGGAAAAAGATATTCCCGCCAGATACAGCCTGAATACAACGATCGAATTAAAGGCCAGTTCAGAGAACCTTTCAGGGATCCAAAGCGTTAAAAGATAGAGGGGATCAGTGAAGTATCCGCCGATCGTAATGAATGTATCTGCACCATAACCGAGATTGGGGTCCCACAGCCTGAACTCGAAGGTATTCCAGAAATCCTTGAAGAGTCGGCCTGCATATATATAGCTGTTATAGTGCATATTGAATGAGTCGACGTAGTTCAAGAGCGACTTCCTGTTGATCACGAGATGGATGCCGAAGCAAAAGAAGAACAGAACTGCAAAGGCAAGCGTATATGCCAGAAAGTAAGTGAATGAATGGCTTTTACGGTTATTGAGCTCCAGTGTCCTATCCATCAGCGCTGTCCATTCTCCTCATTTGCAAAAAGGTTATCAATTATACCGGTGAAGTTAATTATATCATGAGACCGGATAAAGCGCCTTCGGCATTTCTTTGGAGCGCTGACAGTCAATTGAACGACCATTTCTTATTCAGTATGAAGTTCAGCGGAACACTGATCACCAAGTTGATAATAGGTGCCAGGTATTTCGATATTCCCAGGATACTGATCCACACAAACGACAGGATATTAGTCAGTACTATTCCCGTGATCCCATACGATATATAAGTCTTCAGCAAAGCTTTCCATATGACCCGCTCTTCATTCTCTTTCCTGACAAACACATATTTGTTGTTCCAGTAGAATGACCATAATACGCTCAGTGTAAAGGCGACCATGTTCGCGGCGATGTAATCCCATTCCCAATTGTACTTCTCCAGCAAGAGCAGAGTTCCGGCATTCAGCAGATAGCTGATGACCGTATTAGTGAGACCGATAAGGCCGAATTTTACAAACTGTACGATAGAATCTGTTCTCTTGGGATCTTGTTCCGCATTGATCAGTGAGAGAAAACGTCTCACAGTCCGTTCGATCCATTTGTCAAATCTTACAAGTAAAGCAGAAGAGGGGTCCTTACTTTTCCTTTTGCTCAAAATTGATTCTCTCCTCTTCTATTACCAGAGGTCTTTTCATGATCCTGGTGTTGATACTCAAGATATATTCTCCTATCAACCCTAGAAAGACTAACTGTACCGCTCCTAAAAAGAACATTCCCAAGATCATTGGTGCAGCGCCCGCGTTGAATCTGTCCCAATACACTAACTTAAGTATCAAATAGACTATTCCTATTATCACACTTATGAACGCTACGAAAAACCCGACAAATGTAGCCGCACGCAATCCTACCTTGGTATAGGATGTAAAACCCAGCATTGCCGCATCATATAACGTATGAAAATTGTTATGGGTCTTGCCGGCCCTGCGCTGTTGCTGTGTATACTGGATAACTTTGATCTTATATCCGAGTTCCGCTACCACACCGCGAAGGAACGGAGTCGGATCATCAAGTTCACGCATGACGTTTATAAATGATCTGTCATACAGACCGAATCCGGTAAAATGCTCTATTTGCTCGACATTGGAGAACTTGTGGATCATCTTGTAGTAGCAGGATCGCAGAAAATACATGAATTTGTTCTCGTTGCTTGCATTTTTTTGCATAACGATGATCTTATTGCCGGCTTCCCACTCTTCCACCATCTGCGGCAGATATTCGAGCGGATCCTGAAAGTCACAGCACAAGAGAATCGTACAGTCTCCGGTCGTCTGGAGCATTCCATAATACGGTGAGTTGAACTGGCCGAAGTTCTTGGCATTGAAGATCGCCTTGATGTTTGTATTCTTGCTGCATATATCCCGGAGCAGCGCTCTTGTATTGTCTGTGGAATCGTTGTCTATAAAAACGATCTCATATTGATATGCCGATAACTTATCGTCAAAGAGTTTGACAAGTTCTTCACTCATCGGGACGACGTTGTCCTGCTCGTTATAACAGGGGATCAATACGCTGATCGTTTTCATTGTTTATGATCTTGCAACCTTTCTTTATCAACAAATACCGTAATTATCAAATACAAAATAATAATACGTATAAATGGTTGAAAAAACAAGAGAGGCAAGCTGGCATCACTTCTTTGTTTGAATGATAGTCAGGATACCATCATCAAATGTAACGTCAGGCTCCCATTGCAGAGCCCGCTTGATCTTACCGGGATCCGGCATTAAGTTCCTTATGCCCTCTGATCCGTATGGCACCGCCCCGAACAATAATTCACTGTCTGAACCGGTCAATTCAGCGATTCGGGCAATGAATTCTCTTAACGGCTTATGGTCACCGCTTGCAATATTGTATATACCACTATCGCATTCCTTTTCTGCGAACATGACCATTGCCTTTGCAGCATCTGTAACGTACAGATAGTCCCATAATTGAGTGCCCTCTGTCATTTTTATGCTCTCATTTCTCATCATCTTGTCGATAGAAGTCATTATCAGTGTTCCCGGGTAATCATCAGGACCATAAATACTGAATATACGGGTCCATATTAATCTGATCCCGTCATGCTCTGACCTGCGGAGCAATTCACTGCACGTACAAAGCTTTTGCCTGCCGTATTCAGTAGTCGGATCACACGGATGGTCTTCGTCTACGGGACCGGCAGTCGATCCGTATTCTGCCTGCGAGCCTGATCCCAAAAAGAACTTGCAGCCGATCTGTCTTGCGGTCTCATAAGCTTGAATGGAGCACTTATAGTTTTTCTCCTGTATTACTGCATCATCTCTATATGGCACCCGGGTGCCTTCCCATGCCAGATGATAAAAACAATCTGCAGAATCGATCAGTTGAGGCAGCCTGTCATATCCGTCCATTGATAATTCAATAATGTGCACAACATCAGATCGGGGAATACGGTCAGCATTTTTGCTTCCCGGTCTGATGATGGCATATATTTGAGAATCTCGTTTGAGCCATTCCTTGATCAAATGGATACCAATAAAACCTGTTGCACCGGTAATAACAACTTTTTGCATGTCAGTTCCTTTCAAAGAGACCGCAGACAGCCTCAACGATCCCGTTACAGTCAATGCCGAATCTGCTGTAGAGATATGGAGCATGCGCCATGGCAACGAACTTATCAGGGATCCCTAACACTTTAAATCTTACGCTAAGACCCTCTTCCGCAATGATCGTGCTTACGATACTTCCCAAACCGCCGCAAACATTATGATCCTGGGCTACTACAACACGTCCCGTTTTGGCTGCGTCGATGACCGCTTTCCTATCAATCGGTTTAATAGAATACAGATCAACTACTCTGATCTTTTTGCCCGTTCTGGCTTCTATTATCTTGGATGCTTCCAAAGCATATTGAACAGTAACACCGGAACAAAGAACAGCACCGTTATTACCTTCTCTAACGGTTACCGAGCCGCCGGGGATCACATCTATACTCTCATCATATATGTCTTCTACAGGTTCGATACTGCTCCTGATGTACATCGGACCGTTGCAGGTAAGAGAATAGTCCAACAACCTTTTGGCCTGATTCGCATCACTAACTTCAAAAACGGCAATACCCGGAATAGATGTCATTATCCCTATATCTTCAACAGCCCAATGTGTAGCTCCGGAGATCCCTCCGGATACGCCTGCATATACGCCGATCAGGCGAACATTTCTGTTCCCGTAGGCTACATCCGTGCGGCATTGTTCACAGGCCCGCATCGTTAAGAAAGGTGCCATTGAGAAAGCATAAGATATAAAACCTTCACAAGCCAGACCGGCAGCAAACGACACCATGTTTTGTTCAGCTATTCCGGTATTGAATGCCCGTCCGGGGAATCTGTCGACAAATCCTCTGTTCCTGCAAGTCCCGGCAAGATCGGCGTTGACAATAACTACTTTGTCACTCTTCTCGCCGAGGTCGGTCATATATTCGCCTATCACATTCCGCAGTAAACTTTTGCTCATTCGCTCCACCTCTGTTCATATTCTGATCGGAGAGAATCAATGCAAGAGCTTAATTGCTCGTCGGTTATCTTTCCGGCGTGCCAGCGGACGTTGCCTTCCATAAAGCTGACTCCTTTACCTTTAACCGTAGAAGCAATGATACAAGTAGGGACCTGTGAATCCGCACTTGGAAGATGATCAAATGCATTGAGTATCTGCTTCATGTCGTTGCCGTCGATCTCCACTACGTTCCAGCCAAATGCACGGTATTTATCTGCAATATTCCCGAGACCCGTTATCTCATCGATCGTTCCATCCGCTTCCAATCCGTTATAGTCAAGGATAGCAACCAGGTTGCCCAGCTTATAATGAACTGCATTAGCAGCAGCTTCCCATATGGAACCTTCTGACTGTTCACCGTCACCCATAACAGTATATACCCGGCTTTTATAGTTCCCCTTTAACCTCAGGCCTGCAGCCATTCCGCAGGCGATAGGCATCCCGTGGCCAAGACTGCCGGTCGATACTTCAACAAAAGGGTTCACCAGATTGCAGGAATGCATAGAGAAACGCCCCTCATCCGTCGCATACTCATTAATGACATCTTCAGGGGAGAAGCATCCTAGTGCAGCCTGGCAAAAACTTGTTACTGCTGAAGAATGTCCCTTAGAAAGGACGAAACGATCCCTGTCCTCATCACTCTTATTCTTCGGATCATAATTCATCTGATCCAGCCACAATGCGGTCATAACATCGGTTATGGACAGATCCCCTCCGATATGGATAACTTCTTTGTTACAGAGCCGCAGAAGGTTGATCCTGATCTGCATAGCTGCTTTCTCGAGCTCACGGACAGTGTAAGACATCACGCTACTCCTTATTGGTGTATAGCTTCAATAATGATCTTTGCCATATGATCGATCATCTCATCGGTCATTCCGGGATAGACACCGACCCAAAAAGAGTTGTTCATTACGAAGTCTGTTACCTTCAGTTCTCCGGCTACTCTGTACTTATCAGTTCCTCTGATCTGGTTAAAGCACGGATGCTTGATAAGGTTCCCGGAGAATAACAGTCTGGTCTGAATATTGTGATCCTCCACATATCGGGTGATCTTGTTCCTGTCAAGTCCGCTCTCAGGACGGACAGACATCAGGAACCCGAACCAGCTTGGATCGGAACCCTCAGCAGGCTCAGGAAGTATCAGCATATCAGCCACAGGTGTCAGTAACTCATGCAGCCTGTTCCAGTTATGCCTTCTTCTCTCAATGAAATCGGGGAACTTCTTCAGCTGTTCACAGCCGACCGCCGCCTGCATATCAGTGACTTTGAGGTTGTATCCGAAGTGCGAGTACACATATTTGTGATCGTATCCGACAGGGAGTTCCCCATACTGACCGTCGAAACGGTGATGACAGAAGTTATCCATACCACTCCGGCAGATACAATCACGCCCCCAGTCACGGAAAGAAAGGATCAGACGGTGAAGAAGAGGGTCGTTGGTATACACACATCCGCCTTCGCCCATGGTCATATGATGCGGAGGGTAGAACGAACTTGTTCCGATATCGCCCCAGGTTCCGGTGAATCCGGTCACTCCGTCAATTGTGTATTGAGAGCCAAGGGAATCGCAGTTGTCTTCCACAAGCCACAGGTTATGCCTGTCACAGAATGCCTTGACTGCTTTCAGATTGAAAGGATTACCGAGCGTGTGAGCGATCATGACAGCCTTAGTCTTTTTACTAAATGCATCCTCCAGCTTTGTGACATCGATGTTGTACTGCGGAACAGTTACATCTACAAATACCGGGACCGCGCCATAATTGAGTATCGGGGTTACAGTGGTCGGGAATCCGCAGGCAACAGTAATAACCTCATCACCCGGCTTGATCTGACGATTGCCCAGTTCAGGTGCGGTTAATGCCATAAATGCAATCAGATTCGCCGAGGAACCGGAATTGACAAGGCATGCATACTTAACTCCGAGCCATTTAGCAAAATCAGTCTCAAACCTGTCGGCAAATCGGCCGGTCGTAAGCCAAAAATCCAGAGCGGCATCTGTTAAGGCCTGCATTTCCTTCTCATCAAAAACACGGGATGCATATGAGATACGGTCACCGGGCTTGAAGCTGTCATGCTTCTCTTTGAAATCGTGATAATAGTCGGCAATAAGTGATCTAATTTGTTCTCTGGCTTCGACCTCATTCTTCCATTCAGCCACTTTCAATTACCTCCGAGAAACTCAGTAATCTGTTCGTCCATACAGGTTCGTACATTCCCGCCGGATCTCCAGCATTTAGTCCATTCAATCACCTTAACAATGGAAGTATCCAGATCCCATTGCGGCTTCCAGCCGAAAGTTGTTTTGAGCTTTGTGCAGTCGAGTTTAAGACAGTTCGCCTCATGCGGGCCACCATCATATCTGTCAATCCATTTCAGGCCTTCGCCCCAGTGTTTTACAAAAGTATCTGCAAGGATTCCCGTCTCAAGACAGTCTCTGTCATCCGGACCGACATTGTAGTATCCTGCATATTTCCCATCCTGATATTGCTTCGCAGCAATCATAAGGTAGGCACAAACAGCTTCCAGGACATGTTGATACGGACGTGTCGAGTATGGATTACGGACAATGATATCATCCCCGTTCAAAGCTGCTCTCACGCAATCGGGGATAATGCGGTCTTTTGCAAAGTCACCGCCTCCGATCACGTTTCCGGCACGTGCTGTGGATATGGCAGTACGGCCATCTGCAAAGAATGAATCCTTATAACAGTGCGTAACCAGTTCCGAACAGGATTTGGAATTTGAGTACGGGTCATATCCGTCCAAAGGCTCGTTCTCCCTGTATCCCCAAGTCCATTCTTTATTCTCATAGACTTTATCTGTTGTTACGTTAAGAAATGACTTTACACAAGGATTGAGACGGACACATTCAAGAACATTTACTGTGCCCATAACGTTCGTATCATAAGTCCCGACCGGATCCTGATAACCGGCCCTGACTAACGGCTGTGCTGCCATCTGAATGACGATTGAGGGCTGCCGGGTTGCAAAAACCTCCTTAAGATGATCAAGATCTCTGACATCACCCTTTATGTGTGTGATCTGATCCTTTATGCCGCAGAGGTCGAAGAGGCGGGTCTCTGTCTTACTGCATGAAGAATACCCGATCACCTCCGCTCCTGAGTTAACCAACACGATACTCATCCAGGAACCTTTGAATCCTGTATGACCGGTCAGAAGCACCCGTTTACCTTTATAAAACTCCGGATCAAAGTTCATATGAATCCCTCAATCGTTCCATTTCTTCCACGGAGCCTGTCCGCTTTGAAGAAGTTTATCTAAGCTGTTCTTTTCCCTTATATTGTCCATGCATTGCCAGAATCCGTGGTGCATATATGACATCAGCTGTCCATCATCAGCCAATCGTTCAAGAGATTCCCGTTCAAACACGGTGCTGTCATCGTTAATATAATCAAAGATCTCAGGATTCAACACCATAAAACCGGCGTTGATCGGTGCAGCATCGCATATTCTCTTCTCTCTAAATGACTTAACCGCATTGTCTCCGCCGATATCAAGCACACCCTTGGATTGATCCTGCATAACTGCTGTCAGTGTTGCTATCTTGCCGTGGGTCTTGTGGAAATCGATAAGCTTGTTTATGTCGACATCGCAGACACCGTCTCCGTAAGTCATCATAAATGTCTCATTCTCTACGTATCTTTGGATACGCTTGATACGTCCTCCGGTCATAGTATTAAGACCGGTGTCCACCACGGTGACTTTCCATGGCTCCGCGTGACATTCATGTACAATGCACTTATCCTGCTTATCCCGGTAGTCGAAGGTTATATCACTGGAGTTCAGATAATAATTGCGCATCCATTCTTTGATCTCATGCTGTTTATATCCGGCACAAATAATGAATTCGTTATGTCCATAATAGGCATAACTTTTCATAATATGCCAGATAATGGGCATCCCGCCGATCTCAATCAGCGGTTTTGGCATAAAGGCAGATTCCTCAGATATCCTGGTGCCAAAGCCACCGGCCAACAGTACAACCTTCATGATCATAAACCTCCTTACCTTAGTAGAGATCGAATCTCGAGATTATTGCCTGCTGATGAAGTATTGGTGACAACCGAAAGATTCAGATTAATAATACGGATAAATGGTTGAAAATTCAACCGCTTCATCACTTCCCTCCGGCTTCCCTGATCAACACATCCGGATACGTGATTATCAATCCCATAACTATCAGGAGGAGAGCAGCGGCGGCTAT
>CADBNJ010000165.1 GCA_902795955.1 Oscillospiraceae bacterium | reverse complement strand
ATACGCTTTCCAGCCCTTGGCATACGGGACGGCCAGGACATAATACTCACCGCGGGAATTAACGTCAAAGCTGATCACTGAGCCTCTGCCCTCTACATCGATCTTCTGCGGAGCATGATCGAAACGTTCCCTCAGATCCTCTCCTGCCTTCTCAACATCTATGCACGAGATCTTATAGTCACATGTACATGGCGGATTATCCCGGATGGTTATTACGGCTTTGTGAAGCGGCTTGTCATGCCAGCCGAGGTTGATGACAAACTCATCCCTGCCGTTATACCAGTTGCTTTGCGTATAATAATCCATCGCGAAAGTCTCATCTGTCTCAGGCAGATACACAAAGAAATAGATAAATTCATCAACAAGCTCCGTCCTGATATTGCTGATCGTAACATAAGTCTCGCTGCCCGGCTTCCCTTCGAATTCGGCAACGGTTACTCCGCCATCCTCCTTTGTTAAGGACGCATTTACTTCCGTTGAAGCGGTATCTGCCTTCATACCGGTTGAGGCGCTGTCAGACAGGACCAGGTATTCGGATATCAGCATCTGCCTGTCAACAGGAGTCATCCTGTCCCATTCATCCTTCCCGACCGCCTTATCGTATGAATACACCAGTCCGGTATTTATGCTGCTCTTCATGATGTCATAGCCGATGTCCATATGGTCAATGACCTCATATCCGTACGGCAGTGCGTCTGTCCTGCGTCCTGCAAGGGCATAGTACCTGCTTCCTGACAGGTTGAGCAGTATATAGGACGAATCATATCCCGTGTAATAATAAAGCCTGTATTCATCAGATGCTATGTCCGTTCTGAATTCGCCTACATAAGAGTTGGCATTGCTCCAGTAGAACTGGGTCGATGATATGCCTGCAAGAGGCGAAGTGTTCTCGGTCAGTATGTTACCCGAATATCTGACGGGACGCGTATCATCACCGGCTGCGATATAACTTGCCTCACTTCCGTAATAATACAGATTAAGCCAGTCCGGCGGCGATAACTGCACCATGTACGGAATAAAGTAGATAACGATCCCTGACAGGAGTGAGATGACAATAAGGAATGATGCCGCTTTCGCCTTGTCCGCCCTGTTCTTTATAAAAAGACATGCCGCAATTATGGCAAGCCCCAGTGCGGTGATTACGATTCCCTTTATGTCTTTGATAACGGTCATGTAAATGCATGAAGCAGCAACGGCAACTGATAATATGACCGCATCAGCCTTGCGAAGTGCGAGCAGGTCATCCCAAACAACTATCAATCCGATACCTGTTATCAGCGGGAATGCAAAGCACCATCTGTTGGACGAGTACGCAAATCCGTTGAATACAGCCCCAAACACCGGAAAAACAAGGAATAACGCACTCAGTGCCAGGAATACCTTAAGGAGCTTTGATCTGCTCCTCACACAGATAAGATAGATAATTATGATCCCTATGGCGCCCAGACCGAAAAGCCTGTAGTAGCTCCAGTCGCCGGTTATGAGTGCTTTGGGAAGGGTGCTGTAATATTCAGATCTGTAGAAAAGTCCTATGTTGCTGCCGTTGGATATCCTGGAATCAGATATGAACACCTTGGCGACAGGCAGGAATAATATACCCGACAGAAGCACTCCGATAACGGCCTCTGCGGCTATGAGCGCCAGGGTTGTCAGCATCTCCTTTATCCTTCTGCCGTACAGGAGAATGAGCCTTACCGCCACATAAACAACTGTGATCATGGCGACCATATAGAAGAAATACAGGTTGGACAGCGATGTGATGCACACTGCAAATATCATGACCCCCGGCTTCTTACGGCTGATTATCAATTCCGCGCCGGCCAGTATCAGAGGCAGAAAGACCGTGGGGTTAAGGAAGAATGAGTGTCTCCCCATTACCATCAGCGTCCAGCAGGAGAAAGCATAGAGCATGGCTCCAAGAGCCACCTGAATGTCGGATGCCTTCTCTCTCAGCTTACCGCCGTCATATTTGTTGACAAAGAACATAAAAGAGAATCCTGACAGGAATACCCTGAGGAGCACCGTGAATTCATAACACAGATACATCAGCTCCTTTGGGAAAAACACACAAAGGAAAGCGAACGGATCTCCTATGCAGTAATAATGGAAAGTCGATATTATGTCGCTTCCCTCGCCGATCGACAGATCCCATGACGGTATAGACAGATTGCCGTGGAAGATCCCGGATATTATCTCCTTAAGGTACTCGGAGTAATACGTAAGTGAGGACAGATACTGCGATGCACCGTCGTAAAGCCATACCAGCACCTTGCCGTCAAGGAAAACAAGTAATTTGATCACAAGAAGGAATATGAGCGCTCCGGCCGCATAATACAGCTTGGCCCTGTCTGATGTTCTGCCCGCTTTCTGCAATGGGACCTCCGGCGAATATGGATTACATCAGTGATTATACCATCTATACCCTGTCAGACACATAGCCATTTTTGTCTATTGAGAGTGTTCTTATCAATGAATAACATATCGGTGATATCAAAAATAAGGAGTGATTCAAAATGATAAAAGAGGAATGGAAAAGATTGCTTCACAATCCGATGCTGATCATCGTGCTTCTGGCGATCATACTGATCCCGTCCATCTATGCAGGATTCTTCCTGGCATCGATGTGGGATCCCTACGGAGAACTGGATAAGCTCCCCGTAGCCGTCGTCAACCTCGATAAACCTGTGGAATACGACGGCAAGGAACTGACGGTCGGGTCAGACCTTGTGGATAATCTGAAGAGCGACGCATCCCTTGACTTCAGTTTCGTGAGTACGGAGGATGCGGAAGCCGGACTACGCAGCGGCAAATACTATATGGTCGTAACGATACCTGAGGATTTCTCGCAGTGCGCAGCTACCGTCACGGACAACGACCCGCACAAAATGGAGCTTAAGTATGAGACAAACCCCGCAACCAATTACGTTGCCATGAAGTTGTCCGAATCAGCAATGACAAAGATGCAGTTAAGCCTTCAGGAGAAAGTCACCGAGACTTATGCCAAGTCCGTTTACGATAAACTCGGACAGATCGGGACCGGATTCGGTGACGCTGCCGACGGCGCTTCAAAGCTGCTTGACGGCGAGAAAAAACTCACCGACGGTGTCAACGATCTGAACGAAGGCGCTTCGAACCTGGCGAAAGGGGCATCTGATCTGTCAGACGGAGCCTCCAAGCTCAAGGACGGCGCAGTAACCTTCAACAACGGTATCAAGGATTATCTTGACGGAACCACAAAGGTATATGACGGAACCGTTGCTCTCAAGAACGGATTAACCGGTCTTCACGACGGAACAGAATCACTTGCATCAGGTGCCAGGAACCTTGCCGACGGAACAACGCAGCTCTCACAGGGCGCAGCCGTTCTTGCTGACGGTTCTTCTCAAATGGCGACAGGTGCTTCAGACCTTGCACAGGGAACAAAACAGCTGGCTGACGGCGCTGCCAATCTGTCACAGGGAGCCGCTTCGTTGTCTCAGGGTCTTAATGATCTGTCAGGACAGGTGCCCGCCCTCGCATCAGGCATCAACTCCGTCGCACAGGGCGCGTCGAACCTTAACAAAGGCATTTCAAATTATACGCAGGGAGTATCTGATACTCTTACGGGAGCATCACAGCTGAAAGGCGGCCTTGATAAGATGACACAGGGAACGGCTTCTCTCAATGCGGCATCAGGAAACATCAAGAACAATATTGATTCCCTGTCAGCCCTTGCATCAAATATAGCGTCATCGTCTGACGATCCCAATATAAAAGCACTGGCTGACGGGCTTGCAAGCCTCAAGAACGGTTATTCGTCATTCAATTCAAACATCGCCGGGATCGATAAGACTGTTCAGACACTCGATCAGGGCGCAGCATCTCTTGAGGACGGACTCAAGACTCTTGATAACAACAGTACCGCACTCACAAACGGTGCCATGGCTCTGGATAAGGGTGCATCCGATCTTAACAATGCCGTACCGTCACTGTCTGACGGGATCAATAAACTTGCAGCAGGTGCCACCTCCCTGTCCGAAGGAGCAACGGCACTCTCAGCGGGCGCGCAGGATGTCAACACGGGCGCTAATACCGTAG
Source organism: Oscillospiraceae bacterium (assembly GCA_902795955.1). Lineage (GTDB taxonomy): Bacteria > Bacillota > Clostridia > Saccharofermentanales > Saccharofermentanaceae > Saccharofermentans. The sequence continues at coordinate 2,917 of CADBNJ010000165.1, read as the reverse complement.
CAGGTGCAGCCGGAAAGATCAGCAGCGGAGCAAGCAGTCTCGGCAGCGGGATCGCCGACGCTGAGAATGGTGCCCGCGCACTTGCCGACGGCGCATCACAGCTCAACTCCGGCGCGGGTGACGCACTGAACGGTGCTTCAGATCTGTCTGACGGTGCGAATACTCTCGTGTCGAACAACGATAAGATAGCGGAGGGTGCCTCATCACTTGCTAACGGCGCTTCGAGCCTGAGCACCGGAGCTGCAAAGCTCGATAAAGGTTCAGACAAGCTCAGCACCGGTACAAACACTCTTGCAGGATCCGTTCCCGAGCTGTCTTCAGGAACAGAGAAACTCCGCGATTCCCTGCAGGGAGGCGCTGATGAGATATCCGGTACCGCCAGATCTGATGCAAATGCCGCTATGTTCTCTAATCCTGTAGTTCTTGAAGAGACCAAACTGACAAATGTTGAGGACAACGGACATGCTATGGCAGCATACATGATGTCTGTTGGACTCTGGGTTGCCTGCCTGGCATTCTGCCTGATGTATCCTCTGACAAAGCATGAGGGACTGACTTCAGGATTCTCCTGGTGGCTGTCCAAGGCAAGTGTTCTCTACCCCATGGCCATCCTCCAGGCCGTTGTGCTCGTAGGCATCCTTCATTTCGCGCTCGGCTTTGAGCCGGCAAGGATCGGACAGACCATATCGGTCGCATGCCTGACTTCTGTTGCATTCATGTCCATCATGTACTTTTTCAACGTGCTCATGGGCAAGGTCGGAAGCTTCATAATGCTGATATTCATGGTGCTCCAGCTCGCGGGTTCTGCAGGAACCTACCCCATCGAGGTATCCGGTCCTCTGGCAGCGGGTCTCAACAGATTCATGCCGTTCACATATACTGTACAGGCGTTCAGAAGTGCCATAGGCGGAGGCGAGCCGTTCCCGGAGTGCATAGCAGTACTTCTCGGTATATTCGCGGTATCTTCCGTACTTACAGTTATCCTCTTCCTCATCCGTGGCAAGAAAGAGAAGCTCGGTAAGACCGATCTCTATCACTGGATGGAAGAGAAAGGATTTGCCTGATTCCCCAATATCCTTATTTTTGGCGCTGTCCCTCCGGGGGCAGCGTTTTGCTTTTTGCCGCAAAAGCATTAAAATTAGTGTATGGACACAAAACAACTGATCAAAGTAACTTTCAGGAATATCCTTGAGGAGCGGCCCTTATCACAGGTTACCGTCAAGGATATCGTCGGCCGTGCAGGGATCAACCGCAATTCCTTTTATTACCACTATGCCGACCTCCCCACCCTCATCGAGGATGTGGTGTGTGAGGATGCAGAGCATATTTTCGCCGGGAATGAGAATATCGAATCGCTTGAGGAGTGTCTTAATGTGGCGGCAGAATTCGCGCTCGCGAACAAAAAGCTGGTGATGCATCTGTACACCACAGGCAACAGGGACATCTTCGAACAGTACTTCCTCAGGATACTGGATCACCTCGTGCGCAAGTACCTGACAAAGCTCTGTGAGGGCAACAATGTATCCGCAGAGGATCTTGAGATACTGATCAAGTATTATAAATGCCTTCTCTTCGGTCTCATCGTGGACTGGCTGTCAGCCGGGATGAGTTCTGACATCAAATATGACCTCTCAAGACTCTTCAAGATCTATTCCGGAATCCCGGAAGAGATAGTGAAGCGGGTCTCACCGCAGAGATAAGCGGTCATACCTCGATCAGCTCATATTCCCTGGAACCGACATTGATCTCTGCGGCACGCTCGATCGTATGGATCCCGTGTCTTGTCTCTATCCTCTCAATAAAATGATCGCGCCCTTTGTCCTTTGAATTATATACAAGATCAACACAGGCCTGATCTATGGCCACAGGATCAAGTGATACCAATATGCCTATGTCATCCATACACGGATCCTCTGCAATCGCACAGCAGTCACAATCGACGGACAGATTACTCATTACATTGATGAACACCATATTCCCGCCGAAATGATCAACAACCGCACCGGCAGCCTCAGCCATGGATTCCAGGAAATGGTCCTGCGGCGGAAGATCGTCCCAGATGACAGCCTGATCCTCAGCCTTTGTATATTTGCCTGCAGAATGAATATTGCACTTGCCTGCAGTAGAGCTGCACCCTATCGACAGCTGCTTCAGCGCACCTCCGAATCCTCCCATCGGATGACCCTTGAAATGTGACAGAACAAGCATGGAATCGTAATTATTAAACGTTCTGCCCATAATGTCTGACTTCAGGTGGACTGCATCTGGGCCGACGGGTATCTCAATATCAGGACCTTCCGCATCCATTAGATCGACATCAAAGACATCTGTCCACTTATGCTTCTTGAGAAGACGTCTGTGCTTTGCCGTAGTATTGCGTTCTCCGCCGTAAGCAGTATTGCATTCAACGACAGTTCCGCCCACATGGTCGACTACAGGCTTCCAGAACTCCGGATGGAGATAATTCTGATTGCCGTCTTCGCCGGAATGGACTTTGACGGCTACCCTGCCCGGAAGACTCTTATCTATAAGATCGAACAACTCCACGACTTTATCAGGACTGATCGTTCTGGTGAAATAAACTCTTGAATTCATATATCCGTCCTCCCTTTTGCCATATATTTGATTATAACTGAATTCAGACACCGGATAAAGAAAAAGCTCCGATCAGATCGGAGCTTCGGTGGAGCGGGATACGAGACTCGAACTCGCGACTTTCACCTTGGCAAGGTGACACTCTACCACTGAGTTAATCCCGCGTTAACAGCTTTATAATTATATGTTGGCATTATGCATTTGTCAACAGTAAATATTATGATCTACAAATTAAAGAGGTGCCACTACCGGCACCTCCTCATCTTATTCATATTCCTGCTCTTATTATACAGTAAATGTTAACGAACTTCCGTCAGAACTT
>CADBNJ010000164.1 GCA_902795955.1 Oscillospiraceae bacterium | reverse complement strand
GGATCTCGCTCTTCTTCATCTTGTTGGCAGCTGTCTTCTTCTCAGTTACGCTTACACGCTTGATAGCTGACTTAATGTTAGGCATTTTTATCTCCTCCGTATTAATGATAGTCTGAATTAACCCGATAAGTCTATCACGATTGATTTTGATTATCAATAGTTATTTTCGATCAAAACGCGACTTTGTTGCTTCATAGAGGCCGATACTTGCCGCAATGGGCAGATTCAGGCTGTCGATCGCCCCCGTATGCTCGATCCTGACGGGCTGCCCCACACTGCCGAATTCAGCCGGGAGCCCTGTCGCCTCATTCCCCATTATCAGGCTGAACGGAGATTTTATCTCCGTATTCTGCAGGATCGTGCTCCCGTCCAGCATAAACGGATAGAGATTATTCTCCGGGAATCTCTTCTCATACACCCCGAAAGAATCAAATACCTCTATCCTCACTCTTGCAAGCGCTCCCATTGATGCCCTCACGGTCTTCGGATCGTAATGATCGGCCGCAGGCGTTACTATTGCGATGTCTTTTATTCCGAATCCGGCACAGCTCCTTATTATCGTGCCGAGATTGCCGCAGTTGGACGGATTGACCAGCACCACATGATCACCAGCCGTTATGATCTCTTTCCTTTTGGCTATGACTCCGATCACAAAGCAGTTCTCCTTCTGTGACAGAATGTTGAAAGGCTTAACGTCGGTCGTTATCTCTATGCCGTTCATGCGGCACTTATCCTCTATCTCCCCTTTTGCATCACTCCTGAAATCAGGATGGAAAATAACATGCTTCAGGCATCCGGGGGCAATATTCAGGAATTCCATTGTCACTGTAGCCCCAAGGCTGTATGTAACATCATCTTCCCGGCGGTAACGTGTAACTCTCATTTTGGCTCCTCTAAGCAATTTTTTGTGCCATAATTGTTTTATTCTGTTATTATAATCTTACAAATTAATATTTGGAGGCGTTATTATGGAGAATAATGGTAATTATGGTGGACAGCCGCAGTACGATAATCAGATGTACAATCCCAATCCGGCACCGGCTCAGGGATCAAGCGACAATTCCGTTCTTTACGGTGTGCTTGCTTATCTTCCCTTGCTGTGGCTTATCGGTCTGCTCTGCAAGCCCGAGAGCGAGACTCCTTTCGTTAAGAATCATGTGAACAACGGCATCCTTATCGATATTGTCTCATTGGGTCTCGGTATCATACTTGGCATCTTCGCTCTGATCTTTGCACTTATGCATGCCGGTTTTATCATCACCATCCTGTCATGGCTCATCTTCATCGGCATGTTCGTATTGAGGATCGTAGGCATCATCAATGCCGCTCAGAAGACGAACTTCGAGCTTCCCCTTATCGGCGGCAAGATCGTGCTTGTTAAATGATCCGCATTATCTTAATACTGTAATGAAGGCGGCTGTCTCACATAAGAGGCGGCCGCTTTTAATTCTTCACGGAATATGTAAAAGTCCCCTGAAGCGTAATTTATCACTTCAGGGGACTTGCGGAGTATTATTATGCTAAGCTGTTCTGTGATCAGATGGCGTCGAAGCCCTTCTTCAGATCCGCAATGATGTCATCGATGTGCTCGGTACCGATGGACAGCCTTATCGTGCTCTGGAATATTCCGATATCGGACAGTTCCTCCTCTGACAGCTGTGAATGTGTCGTCGTTGCGGGATGGATAACAAGAGACTTAACATCGGCAACATTGGCAAGAAGCGAGAATATCTCCAGATTGTCTATGAATCTGTGTGCCTCTTCCTGACCGCCCTTGATATCGAATGTGAAGATCGATCCGCCGCCGTTCTTGAAATACTTGTTGTACAGGTCATGCTGAGGATGATCTTCAAGCGAAGGGTGATTGACCTTTGCAACAAGAGGATGATTCTTCAGGAAGTCGATTACCTTCAATGTGTTCTCAACATGACGCTCAAGTCTCAGAGACAGTGTCTCGATGCCCTGGAGAAGCAGGAAAGCATTGAATGGTGATATTGCAGCACCCGTATCTCTCAGAAGGATCGCTCTGATGTATGTTACATATGCTGCAGGTCCTACTGCATCGGCAAACGATATTCCGTGATAGCTGGGATTTGCATCAGCGATCTGGGGATACTTGCCGGATGCCTTCCAGTCGAACTTGCCGGAATCAACGATGATCCCGCCGAGAGTTGTACCGTGACCGCCGAGGAACTTCGTTGCTGAGTGAACTACTATGTCTGCTCCGTGCTCAATGGGTCTGATGAGATAAGGCGTTCCGAAAGTATTATCGATAACTACCGGTATACCGTGCTTATGGGCAATCTCTGCAACTTTGTCGATATCGGGGATATCGCTGTTAGGGTTGCCGAGCGTCTCAAGGAATACGGCCTTTGTGTTGGGCTTGATGGCAGCCTCAACCTCTGCGAGGTTGTGTATGTCAACAAATGTCGTATCTACACCGTAAAGCTTGAGCGTATGAGCCAGAAGGTTATATGAACCTCCGTATATCGTCTTCTGTGCAACGATGTTATCGCCTGCCGTTGCAAGTGCTTCGACCGCATATGTGATGGCAGCAGCACCTGAAGCTACCGCAAGAGCGGCAACACCGCCCTCGAGAGCTGCAACTCTCTTCTCCAGTACGTCCTGGGTGGAATTTGTAAGTCTTCCGTAGATGTTGCCTGCATCAGCAAGACCGAACCTTGCTGCCGCATGAGCGGAATTCCTGAAAACATATGATGTTGTCTGATAGATCGGTACTGCTCTGGAATCTGTTGCGGGATCCGGCTGTTCCTGTCCTACGTGAAGCTGAAGTGTCTCAAATCTATAGTTACTCATGTTGGTTATCTCCTTTGATAATTGAAATTGATCAGAATTGCGTAATAGATGTGACGGCATGCTTCACATTCGTCCGCATCTGTAGTTCGCTCTGACCAATCTCTCGAAATAACCGATCATGATGATGTACTCCTATGATAATTCCTATCTGTTTGATAGGTTTTGTCGTATTCTACCTTCT
>CADBNJ010000163.1 GCA_902795955.1 Oscillospiraceae bacterium | reverse complement strand
TATGCACCGATTATTACGGTAAGTCTTGAATCAGGAATATAATCAATCATCTTTACCTCCCGGGAAACACATCTGCATTGCATCAGGGAACACCTCGAATCTTATCCTGTGGCCGAAGAAATCCTCGCCGTCGTAATTACCCTGAAGCTGATAGGACGGATCCGTGCTGGTGATTATTCCGCTGGTCGTTCTGAAGGTGTGGATCCCCTGCCGTCCTTCGTGCTTGCCCTTGCGGTATTTGAGCAAAAGACTCAACGCCTTACCGAAAGGAACGTCGTCTACGGCACACACGTCGATTATGCCGTCGTCGAGCTGGGCGTTAGGGGCCGGGCAGAACCCGTCACCATAGTATTTGCCGTTGCAGATGCTTATTAGTGTGTTCACGCCGGATTCGCTTTCGTACGTCTCGCCGGTGGACAGTTCGAGTTTGTAGCTGAAATTGGAAGACCTGTTCTTCATTATTCCGGACACTGCTGATTTGATGTACGCGGTGCTTCTGACGAATGATGAATTCGGCTTGGACGCCACCATTGCCTTTGCATTGGACTGAACGCGCGTATCAAGCCCTACTGATGCGATGTTGATGCAGTACCTGGACCACATCGGCAGGTGGTTGCCCATGGCATCGTACGAATCGATGCGTATCAGGTCGATCTTATGCGGGACAAAGGAATCCAGGGTCATCAGACTGTTCTTCAGATGCGGCATCTTGTTGCCGTAGATCGTTCTGGACAGATCGTTGCCCGTCCCGAAAGGAAGGCAGATCAGCGGCGTGTTTGTAAAGGCAAGTGAATTGCATACCTCGTTGATGGTCCCGTCTCCGCCGCAGGATACGACAGTCACGCGGCTTCCGAACTTCTCGCTGACTTCCCTCGCGATATCTCCCGCATGACCGGGATACTCAGTATATCTGAACTCAAAGTGGGTACGCACATCGGCAGGAACAGCCGCAAGAGCTGACTCCAGCGTCTTGAGAGACTTCTGATCCGCGCGTCCGCTTATGATAAAGATATATCTTCCGTTCATTTATCCTGTTCCGTTAACCTGTACACCAGTTCGACAACGTCTTCGATAGTGTCTATGTCATCAAGCATCTCGTCCGGGAGCCTTATGTCGTATGCTTCCTCCATGTCGATGACCAGTTCATATAGCTGGAGCGAGTCCATGACCAGATCGCTCCTGAGACTTAAGTCCATACTTATATCAGTCGGTGATATATTAAGTGCCTGTGATAATTCCCTGACGATGTCATCGAAGATCCTGTCTTTCTTCCTTATGATATCGTCATTAGTACGTTCTCGAGGGCCCGAAGGGTCGTCCATTTTGTGTCTCCTTTTTATTTATCAGTTTTATTGTTACCTGTCTCATCCACGATCTCCCTGGCAGTCCTGCGTATGGTACTCTTCTCTTCGTTACCCTCATAGCGCAGAAGAAGCCCTTCGATCTTCACATCTATCTCTTTGACCAGTCCGACAAGTGTCCTCCTGTCATCATCGCCGTACGATTCGAGGATCCTCTTGGCCAGAACGCGGTGGAATTTGCTGTGCATCCTGCACGCGAGCTTGCCGTTGCGCGTAAGGCTTATCCTGACGATCCTCTTATCCCTGTCATCACGTCTTCTGTCGACATATCCCTTCCTGACAAGTCTGTCGATCGAGACCGTCAGTGTGCCGGTGGTGATCCCCAGCTTCTGCGCCGTCTGGCTCATAGTCTTCGCCTCGTAGGGACCGATGGCCGTCAGAGTGTGCATCTCGGCAAGCGACAAGTCTGAGAAATAGCCCTGTGACAGGGATTTGCCCTCTGTCAGGAGCACGTTCTCGAATATTCTTACAAGTGATTCGGACATCTCTTCAACATCGGAATGCACGTGCTTACCTCCTGACATCTGACATGATAAATGATTTTACAACAAAGAAATAAAAATAGCGATATATCATTTCGCGCCGCCGGAAGCGCCATCTGCCTCCTGCTCCCCTGAATCCTTCCCCGCAGGTTCCTCTGAAGGCACGGATACGGGGATCTCCTTCCTCTTCTTAATGTGCGAACCGACTATCTCCGTAACATCGCTTATCGCCACGAAAGCCGATCCGTCCGTATCATGTATGATCTTGCGTATCGTGGACACCTCGATCCTCGTGATGACGCAGTAAAGAACGGTCTTCGTACCGCTGCTTATCCTTCCCTTGCCCTCCATTGACGTGCAGGTCCTGCCAAGCTGCGTGTGAATGGCATCAGCGATCTCCTCGCCCCTGTCGGTTATGATCATGACCGACTTTGCCTGCTCCATGCCGTGCTCGACGATGTCTATGACCTTGGAGGTAATGAAGTACGTCAGCAGACTGTAAAGCGCCCTGTCCAGTCCGAAAAGCATTCCCGCCACGCCGTAAATGACGATATTGAATCCGAGGATTATCTGTCCGACAGACAGATTGAGCTTGCGGCTGATCAGGAGTGCCACAGTCTCCGTACCGTCAAGGCATCCGCCGTTATGCAGTATCAGTCCGACGCCGATACCGAGGAGGACTCCCCCGAACACGACAACGAGAATGTCC
>CADBNJ010000162.1 GCA_902795955.1 Oscillospiraceae bacterium | reverse complement strand
CCTGGCCAGGTCGATCTTCCATGTATCATCAGAAGCGTCCAGTGTTACGACGCCGTCAGTAACAGTTATATCTTCTTTGGAATAACCAATATTGACAAGATCGTCTTTTGTGGGTGATTCCAGTCCGAACAATGTGGTGCAGATGATCTTCACTGATAAATACCGCCTTTCATACCCGGTTATTTTACAAAAAATCGCTGATTAAGTCGAGTTAAGATAAAAATGCCTGATAGTATTATGTCAATAGGAATTTTTGCATTTTGATTGTACGCGGGTGACGGACAGTCGGGAGTTAACATTTGTTTGATAATCCCCACAAAGCAAACAAATACGGGAGTTCATTCAAATGCAACATTCCTGTAAACTGTTTGTCACAATCCTGGTGTCGATTCTTTTGAGCCTCAAAGAATGGGGCTTTGGCGGCATATCAAAAACCGAAATGCTGTTTTTAAGTTATCTACAGAGTTTTGAACATTTTGAACAATTTTGTAGAAAACTACTCCAAATCCGCATTTTGCTATATAATCTTGTGTATTAAAGTTTTGGAGGGTTCATATGACAGATGAAGCAAGGCTGGCTAAGTCAGCTTCACACAAGATGGCAACGCTTGATTCCGATATCAAGAACAAAGCGCTTGAGGCTATAGCGAAGGCTCTCAAGAAGGAGAGTGCAAAGATTTTTGCAGCTAATGAAGAGGATCTTAAGAACGATTGTCCCGATACACTCCGCAAGAGACTTAAGTTCGGCGATGACAAGCTCAAAGACGTTACGGAGGGGATTAAGTCCCTTGTTAAGCTTCCCGAGCCTGTAGGGAGGACAAATCTTCACACGACACTCGATGACGGACTCGAGCTTTACCGCGTGACATGCCCTATCGGCGTTATCGGAGTAATATTTGAATCCCGTCCCGACGCACTCGTCCAGATCGCATCTCTCTGCCTCAAGAGCGGCAATGCTGTTCTTCTCAAAGGCGGTTCAGAGGCGCTTAATACAAATAAGGCGCTTGCTGAAGTGATCTATGACGCCGGTGTTAAGGCGGGTCTTCCCGAAGGATGGCTGTATCTCATGACGACAAGAGAGGACGTCAATGAGATGCTCGGCCTTAATTCTTATATTGACCTTATCATCCCCAGAGGGAGCAACGAATTCGTTCAGTACATAATGCAGCACACGTCGATCCCCGTACTGGGCCATGCCGACGGCGTCTGCCATACATACATCAATGAGTTCTGCGATCCTAAGCTCGCCCTTAAGGTTGCGCTCGATGCCAAGACCCAGTATGTCTCTGTCTGCAATTGCACGGAGACGATAATAGTTGATAAGGCGCTCGAGAGCACACTGCTCCAGCAGCTTGTCATAGAACTTGCCAAGGCTAACGTCAAGATCTACGGTGATGATTACATGGCTGACAGGTTCAATTGTGAGAGGGTTGAGAACTGGCATCATGAATATCTCGATTACAAGGTGTCCGTTAAGATCGTTGACGGGATCGACGAGGCAATCGACCACATCAATACATACGGTTCCGGTCATACGGATGCTATAATCACGGAGAATAAGGAACTTGCAGAGAAGTTTATGCAGTCCGTAGATTCCGCCAGCGTAATGGTGAACTGTTCAACGAGATTTGCCGACGGGTTCAGGTACGGCTTCGGTGCTGAAGTCGGCATCTCTACGTCAAAGATCCATGCAAGAGGTCCCGTGGGACTTGAGGGACTCCTGTCCTACAAGTACAGGCTGATCGGTCACGGTGATATCGTTGCCGATTATGCACAGGGAAAGAAGCAGTTCAAGCATATCTCAAGGAGTATTACGGAATGATAGTATCAATAGCTTCGGATCATGCCGGATATGATCTGAGACAGAAGGTAGTCGAACATGTAAAGAAGCTCGGTCACGAGGTTCTTGAAGGCGGAGCTGAAGCTCCTGACGTGCCCTACAACTATGTTGATGCGGGCATCAAGGTTGCCGAAGATGTTACATCAGGCCGGGCAGACAGGGGCATAGCCATCTGCGGCACCGGTATCGGTATATCCGTTGTTGTCAACAAGTACAAAGGCGTCAGATGCGGTCTCTGCACAAATGAATACATGGCCAGGATGAGCAGACAGCACAATGATGCCAACATTCTTGCCTTCGGAGCCCGTGTAGTGGGGCAGGCAGTGGCTCTCGCCATGGTCGATGTGTTCTTCGAAGAAGGGTTCGCGGGAGACCGGCATGCCGCCAGAGTCAATGATATAAAGGCTCTTGAGGACAAAAATTTCAAATAAAGGGCTTTATTAGACAATTTGGTGAATTTGTATGTATTCAACTCCCGAAATAGGAGTAGAATACTTGGGAATAAATAAGTATTGGAGTTTGATCAGATGATTCTTGCTTTGATGGCAGCTGATTCGTGGTTTGGAAGGTTCTGGGACGCCTTCGTCGAGAAATTGATCGAGGAGATCAAGATCGGCGACATAGGAGCCACCATAAATGAAGGAATACTTCAGTGGAAGAAGTATTTCCAGATCGGAAGTCTTGAAGTTGTTATAACCGATGCGATCATCGTTATGTGGATCGCCACGATACTGGCTATCATCCTTTTCAAGGTGATGACGGGAAGGCAGACATTGAGACCCAACAAGAAGCAGACCGTCATGTGGATGCTTACGGACCTTATAGTTAATACGAGCATGGGTTTCGGCATGAACCGCAAGGAGGCAGAGCGCGTTGCCCCCATGATCGGTACATTCGGCATCATCATCGCAGGATGTAATGTCATATCTGTATTTAAGATATCACCGCCGGCTAAGAATATCGCTTTCCCTGTCGCTATGGCAGTGTTCGCGATCATTTATGTAATCGGCGTTTCCATAAGGTTTGTCGGCTTCAAGGGGTTCTGGGCATCTCTGACGACTCCCAAGAAGTACCTTCTGCCGTTCAAGATCCTTGACTTTGTGATCAAGCCCGTATCGTTGTCGCTCCGTTTATTCGGTAACGTCTTCGGTGCTTTTGTATTTATGGAATTCCTTTATATAATCGTTCCCGTTGTCCTGCCAGGTCTCTTCGGACTGTGGTTCGATCTCGCGGACGGAATACTGCAGGCGATAATCTTCTCTTATCTGACGATGTCCTACATAGGTGAGATCGTCGAGGTCGGTCACGAGCTTCAGGAGAAGGAATCAGGCAAGGTAGAGGAAGAGAAGAAAGTTATAGACGAATCAGCAGTAGCTGCTTAAAACCGGGAGGTATAAGATGAACTATTTACTTGGAAGTGCAATGATGATGCTCGCCGCAGCGATCGAGTCAAAGGGGCTTGCTGCCCTTGCTGCAGGACTTGCGATCGGTATCGGTTCCTGCGGTGCAGGTCTCGGCATGGGTATCGCGGCAGGTAAGGCCGTTGATGCAGGTGCAAGACAGCCGGAGATCTTCGGCAAGATACAGGCGCTGCTCCTTACGGCGATCGTATTCATTGAGTCAGTTTGTATTTACGCACTCGTTGTAGCACTGCTGCTCATATTCACATTCTAAGGAGCATATGATCTCATGTTTGATTTTGATGTGGTAAAAGTCGCATTGGACACGGAGTCGAGCATATTCTCAGCCGATCAATTGGCCGGCTATGCCGTTACTGCACTCTGCGTAATCATCAATGTGATCGTGGCATATATTGTAATCAAGTGCTTTATCTTCAAGCCTCTGTTCAAGATGATAAGCAAGAGGCAGGAGACTTTGAACGGCGAGCTGGATGAAGCCGTTAAGAAGAATGAAGAGGCTGACACGCTTGTAAATGACGGTAAGAAGTCTGTGGAAGAGGCGAGGATCAAGGCATCCGGGATCATAGAGGAAGCCAGAGAGAACGCCGAGAGACAGGCAGACAATATCGTTAAGAAGGCTCAGGAAGACGCTTCCGAGATCCTTGCAAGGGCTGAAGAAGACGCAGCAAGAATGAAGAGAGCTGCTGTTGATGAGCTCAAGGATGACATTGCCGATCTGGCTGTTCAGGTGGCCGAGAGAGTATTGGGTGATGCTGTTCCCAAGGCAGAGCTTATTATGTCTGCAAAGAAATATACCGGTGAGGTCATCAGATCCGAGGTGAAGACTGATGAGTAAGCCGGCGGCGCCTAAGGATAATAAGAAGAGCAAGGGACCGGTAATGCGCATCGAGAGCGCAGGTGATATTCCCGAGGAGCAGATCAGGCAGATCGCCCAGTCTTTCGCCGAGAAGAATGCGATAGCTAACTACAGGCTCAGCATCTCTGAGAATCACAGCCTCATCGGAGGATTCGTTATCTATTTCCTCGGGATGCGCTATGACTACACCATCAAAGGGCAGCTTGGGAGGATAGGTTCTTTTATCAAGAACCACGCTGCTTCCGGCGATGACAGTCAGGATTCGGACAACAAATCATTCAAGGAATCGGTTACGGCGGCTCTCAAAGAGGCTCTGAGCCAGTTCCCTGAGACATCTGCCGTCAGTCTTGACAGTGCTGAACTGTGGGGACTTGATGATGAACAGTTCAAGAGCAGGGTAGAGGCCGCTTTTAATTCGCTTACAACTCTTGACGAGGTCGGTTCGGTCATTTCCGTAAGTGACGGCGTTGCAACCGTATCGGGCCTTGAGCACTGTATGCTCGACGAGCTTGTCATGTTCAATTCAGGCGCAATGGGCATCGCGATGAACCTTGAGCGTAAGAATGTAGGCGTTATCATACTTACTGATGAAGATACTGTAGTCGAAGGAATGTTGTGCAAGCGTACTTCCAAGACTTTCTCGGTTCCCGTGGGATACAGCCTTCTGGGACGTGTCGTTGACCCGCTCGGAAGAGCTATAGACGGCGGCGGCAATATCAGATATACGGAACTCCGTCCGGTGGAGAGCCCCGCTCCTTCTATCGTACAGAGGGCTCCGGTCAATAAGCCTCTTGCAACGGGGATCACCGCGATAGACGCTCTGACGCCTATCGGAAGAGGTCAGAGAGAACTTATAATCGGTGACAGGCAGACGGGTAAGACGTCCATCGCCATCGATACGATAATCAATCAGGCTGACGAGGACGTG
>CADBNJ010000161.1 GCA_902795955.1 Oscillospiraceae bacterium | reverse complement strand
GGCTTTATCACTTCATTGCACCTGATGCATCGAACTCATATTCCACGCCTTTGATAGTGACCTTTGTTGACTTGAGCATAACACCGTCACTATCGAAATAATAACGTTTATTGCCAATATCTTTCATACCGGTAGTCTTAAGTCCTTTGCCGTCAATATAGTACCACTTTCCGTATATCCTCTTCCATTTCATCTCGGAATTCTGACCATATATAACATGCAAATCGGGTGATACTGACAGAAAAGCCAGATCATCGTAACCGTCACGGAAGTAATATAACTGATCAAGCTCGGTATAGCCGGCAGGTTCATTATAGAATTGTAAAATTTATGGATTATTGTTCTGCCCGTTGTTGAACTGCTCATTCTCCCAGGCCCTGAATTCAGCTTCAACACTATTAACAGGTACTGAAGCTGACGGGGCAGCAGGAACAGGAACTGCAGGTGCATTGTACCGTGGCGTATTATAGAATGCCAGTTCTTCCGGTGTCAGTCTCCTTACCAGAGCAGTTCCGCCGGGGGACTCGTGCAGATTATCGATCCTCTGTGAATAAGCGGAAGCAAAAGTCGTTTTCTCCTGTCCGCTAAGACGGTCCCTGCGTTCCGTAAAGATCACGTTTACACCATAATCGCTCCGTGTACCGTAGTTGTCTCCCATTGTATTCGATTTATACAGTAACGTGCCGAATATCCAGCATGACAGTCCCATTCCAAGGCCCAATGACAAAAGAACAGCAAAGAATCCTACCATATCATCAGCCCTGCCTTTTCTTCGTAAAATTAAAGATCGCTTTATCCTGTGTTCTGTTGATGTTCTTAACTACTTTGGTTACCTTGTGGATACCTGTTGAGAACAGCGCAACAATTCCGGCAATGATATATGCAATGATCTTGCCGCTGCTGTCATTGCTTGAATGTCTCCTCGTTGCAAACATTCCCGGGAGCAATCCTTTGAAAACAAAGAACATCGGAATGGCCATAAGGATTCCCGCGATTATCAGTAAAGTATAGAAGAGCTTCTTATTCCACGGCAAACCGCATACGACCTTGCCTGAATCCCCGTTAACAAGTATCGTATTGAACTTGCCCTTATAGTCAAACGTAATAAACCATGCCGGAAGCATTGCGTAGATCATATCATTCTTAAGATCGAGTGACGGACATGAAGATACGACCTTTTTGCCGCTAGCCTTAACATCATTCATGGCATCTTCCTCGAAGTATTCTTTCGCCCTGAGAAGGGCCGCGCCCCTCAGATCACTGTAAGTCACGTCAGATACGTTAGAATAGAATCCTGCAAGATAGTCTTCGTCAAAAGGTTTGAGCTTTGTCAGGTCATAGGGTTCAAGCCTTGAACTGCTCTCATCTGCAAGCATAGTGGAAGCATCAAGAGGAAGATTGTGAATTCTCATATGGCCGGCCCTTCCAAAGAATCTTGTAACGGAGTTTTTGCCGCTCTTTACCCTTCCCTGAACAACGACGGAATCAGTGAAATCCGCATTGATTATCCAGTAAGGAATGTATATGCCTCTGATGCTGTCAACGGTAAAATGCTTGATCTCTTTGGGAACGAATACACCTTTGCTGATCTGCTTCTGAACGAGTTCAAGTGCCGTCTCTTTTGTAACTGAGAACGGCAGCACGCACTCCGGACATCTCTGCTTTGCTATCCTGCTGAACACGACATTGGAATTACCGCAGTAGATGCAGGTTGTAGAAGCCTCAGTGCCGTTAATGATGATCTCACCTGCACACTGACTGCATGTATAGACATAGCAGTCCATCATGTCTTCGTCTTCCACGCCGTATTTCTCCTGCATGGACTGCGCCTGAAGGTCCTGTCTGAGTTTTCTGGATTCGGCTTCCACTTCCTCCGGCAGGAAAGAGCTTCCGCATGCTTCACATACCATACGCTGTGAAGCGGGATCGAAAACAAGGCCGTATGCACAATTCTTACAAAGCGTTGCCATATATCAGTATTCCTCTTGTAACTGTCTGCCAAATTCTACCGTCAAAGGGTGGATAGTTCTCCCCTTGCGCTTAAATTTATCATTAACCGAGTCAAGACACAACCTGACTGCACCATTAAGATCTGACGGCGCAATGCGCCTCATTTCACTGAGATCGGTATAAGTCCTCGAAGGTTCAATCTTATCTGCCAGATAAACGATCTTATCAAGAACCGTCATACCGCCGCGCCCTGTCGTATGATAAGTAATGGCATCAAGTATCTCACGGTCTTCAATTCCGAACTTCTCCCTGGCCATATAAGCACCGGCAGGAGAATGAAGCAGTTTATCATCGACAAAAAGATCACCGGCAACGGCAATAGCCAAACGCCTCTGTTCATCCATGTCGATCTCCTTAGCACAATCGTGCAGTTCTCCGGCAATGAGAGCTTTGTCACAGTCAGCACCGTGGTCGAAAGCAAGTTTTGCCGACAGAAGGCCGACATTAAGGGTATGAAGCAGCCTTTTGCCC
The DNA here is from genome assembly GCA_902795955.1 of Oscillospiraceae bacterium. Classification (GTDB taxonomy): domain Bacteria; phylum Bacillota; class Clostridia; order Saccharofermentanales; family Saccharofermentanaceae; genus Saccharofermentans. The sequence continues at coordinate 12,444 of CADBNJ010000161.1, read as the reverse complement.
CCCAGAAGATAATAAAGACTTCCGGCAAATCGGTAGTACTTTGCGCACGCTTCATCAGAACAGTGATCAAGCGCCTTGACGGCATTGTATATGTCATGCGTATCTATGAATTCCCTGACAGAAGGCGGAAGCGAATCATAATTACCGGAAGATTTGACCGCGGAAGATGACTGATCGACCCCGTTCATCTCAAAGACTGCAATATCACAACCGAATAATGATTTGAGACGGGCTCCCTGCTCTCTTACGCCCGTGTAATCACCCTTTCGCTGCGCTACAAGAAGCACCGCATAGGACAGTATCTTCTCAGGCATATACCATTTATCGAACGTCGGAAGGATGTCAGAACCGCAGAGCCAGAAAAACTGATGCCTTTGTGCTGCCAGATCTCCCGGAACCCCGTTGCGCATGAGAAAAGGAATAATGTAGCTGTCCTTCACTATCTCACGCAGTGTATTAACGGTATATGTTATTCCTTCAAAACCGAACTCGATATCGCTGATGAATACGTTCTCCGGGAATTCATTCTCTACCGCATTCTTTGTCATGTAGTACCTGTAAGGCGCCGGCAGAAGAGCACGCCCGCGCTTGAAGCTGTTATTTACGGCGGGGATTACGATGACTGTATCAACTGCGCCGGAATCAAGCGCACCTCTGATCAATTCGATATGACCGTAATGGAACGGGTCAAAAGAACCGCCGAACAGTGCGATCCGCATGTCAGCCCAGAGTCCTTCCTATATCCGTACGGAAATGCATATCCTTGAAAGATATCTTCTTAACACCCTCATAGGCACCGTCGATCGCTTCATCAAGTGTATCACCTTCATCATAAACGCAGAGAACACGGCCGCCGTTTGTCACAAGCTTACCATCCTTAAGCGCAGTTCCGGCCTGGAAAACAAGCTTGCCGCAAGTATCTATGCCCGTGATCTCATAACCCTTGGCATAACTCTCGGGATAACCGCCCGAGGCCATTACGACAACGCATGAGCACTTCTTCTTCCACTTAATGTCGATCTGATCAAGTGTTCCGTCAATAGTGGCATTGATGATATCGATGAAATCAGTCTCAAGGAGCGGCAGTATTGCCTGAACTTCGGGATCGCCGAATCTGCAGTTGTACTCAACAACCTTTGCACCGTCCTTTGTAAGCATAAGACCGAAATATATGACTCCCTTGAACGGCCTTCCTTCAGCCTTCAATGCTTCAACAGTAGGCTGGATTATAGTTCTCTTTATCTCGGCAATATCATTACCGGACAGATCGGCACCCGGCGTTACTGCACCCATACCTCCCGTATTGAGTCCCTCATCGTGATCATAAGCGCGCTTATGGTCTCTTGAGGATATCATCGGTACGGCGATGTTGCCGTCCGAGAAAGCGAGGATCGTAAGTTCAGGACCGACCATGCATTCTTCTATGACAACGGTGGAACCGGCATCTCCGAACTTCTTATCACCCATCATCTGATGGACGGCAGTCTTAGCCTCATCAAGAGTCTGAGCAATGATAACGCCCTTACCGAGAGCAAGTCCGTCACATTTCAATACGATAGGCATTTCCTGCGTCTCGAGATACGCACACGCCTTTGCCTCATCGTCAAACAATTCATACCTGGCAGTAGGAATTCCGTATTTCTTCATAAGGTTCTTGGAGAAAGCCTTGGAAGCCTCGATAACAGCAGCTCTCGCAGATGGCCCGAAAGCTCTGATCCCTTTGGCGTTGAGCTTGTCAACGAGACCCAGAGCAAGAGGATCCTCGGGAGCTACGACAACAAGATCGAACTTATTATCGACAGCATAATCAGTTATCTTATCGACCTCTGATGCTTTGATATCCACGCAGGTTGCAACAGAAGCTATGCCTCCGTTACCCGGAGCACAGTACAACTCATCAACTTTGCCGGTCTGCTTGAGCTTCCAGCATATAACGTGTTCTCTACCGCCGCTTCCTACTACTAAAACCTTCATATTTACATCCTCCGGATAGATTAATTGCCAAACAGTTTTGCCAGCGGATCGATTATGCTGGCCAGATCATCAATAGCCTTGTTAAGCTTCTCAATGTCGATCTTATTGATCTCATCGAGAGCGTTGTTCACAGATTCTGTATTATCTACAACAACCGAATTAACGTTAGACGTCATTGTATCGATACCTTCGAGCGTCGTCTGGGCTTTGGTTATCGTTACCTGAGCATTGTCAACCATGACAGTGCAGTTCTGAAGGGCCGTATCGATCTTGGACAGTGAATTGACCGCTACGGGAATAAGAATAGCAAATGCAATGGCAAAAACTGCGGCAAGGACAAAACCTGATATTGCAGCCAGAAGCCCTCTTCTCGCATCTTTCTCCTGTGCCTTGAGCATTGCAACCAGAAGATCATGATCACTCATCTCGGAATAATTAACTTTAGCCATTGACAGGACCTCCGGTATTAATGATGGAACAGCCTGATACCTGTGAACGCCATTGCGATACCGTACTTGTTGCATGTCATGATGACATGGTCATCTCTTATTGAACCGCCGGGCTCTGCAATGTACTTAACACCGCTCTTATGTGCTCTCTCTATGTTGTCACCGAACGGGAAGAAAGCATCGGAACCGACTGATACATCTGTATTCTTGGCAAGCCACTCTTTCTTCTCTGCATCAGTCAGAACTTCAGGCTTAACCTTAAACAGATTCTGCCATACTCCGTCAGCCAGCACATCGTCATGCTCGTCAGAGATATAAACATCGATCGTATTATCCCTGTCGGGTCTCCTGATATCATCTACGAACTGAAGTCCCATGACCTTAGGATGCTGCCTGAGCCACCAGATGTCTGCCTTGTTGCCTGCCAGCCTCGTGCAGTGGATCCTGGACTGCTGACCGGCACCGATACCGATTGCCTGACCGTCCTTAACATAGCAGACGGAATTGGACTGCGTGTACTTCAATGTGATAAGAGAGATGAGCAGATCGATCTTCTTATCTTCGGGAATATCTTTGTTATCAGTTACAATGTTATCAAGGAGAGAAGCATTGATATCAAGTTCATTTCTTCCCTGCTCGAAAGTAACCCCATATACCTGCTTGCGCTCAATGGGCTCAGGCTTGTATGAAGGATCGATCTTGATCACATTATAAGTTCCCTTGCGCTTTGTCTTCAGGATCTCAAGAGCATCATCTGTATAGTCGGGAGCAATGATTCCGTCAGATACTTCTCTTGCAAGCATTGTTGCCGTAATAGCATCACATGTATCGGATAAAGCGACAAAATCACCGTAAGAAGACATTCTGTCAGCGCCTCTGGCTCTTGCATATGCACAGGCAATCGGAGACAATTCACCAAGATCGTCAACAAAATATATCTTTGCTTCCGTATCAGTAAGCGGTCTTCCTACTGCAGCTCCGGCAGGAGATACATGCTTGAATGAAGTTGCTGAAGGCATACCGGTTGCAGCTTTAAGTTCCTTTACAAGCTGATAACCGTTAAAAGCATCAAGAAGATTGATATATCCCGGCTTACCGTTCAGAACGGTGATAGGAAGCTCCGAACCGTCTTCCATGAAGATTCTTGAAGGTTTCTGATTTGGATTACATCCGTACTTAAGCTGCATCTCGTTTGCCATAGTGATCACACTCCTGTATTAAACATTTTTATTGATTATTCTTGTGTCAGCCTCGCCGGTTGCAATATCGATAAACCTGACAAACAGGGATACTTTGTTGTCTTCGTTAAGATTATCCCAGACAGTCTTTGTGAATGAATCGATATTACCTTCGATTACGACCTTCTCAGGCTCGCCCGTGAAGCTGGGCAGAGGATTGCCATCTCCCATATATGTATGGATAAACCTTCCCTCGCCTTTTACAGGCTGGAAATACTGATAAGTAAATCTCTCACATGAATCAGGATTACCGTCTGAAGACTTAAGGATACTCAGCTCATAACTGAACTTACCGTTCTTAACATGCATGATTCCAGATATCCTGGGCGTATAGTTAGGTGCATCATCCTCAAACTCACGTGTTCTCAGCGCCTCTTCGAAAGTCTTGCCGGCACTCATAAGCTCAAAAATAGTATCTGTCTGATCACCGTTAGTAACGATCGTGTCATTACCGAGAACCCTTACAGGACTGTAAATAATGAGGTGGGGATCAGATAATTTGGAAGGATCGAAAGCCTCTGTCTTGATACCGTCATCCGTGGCAGTAAATACGCGGTTGCGCGAATTAACGCTGCGCCCCATAATAAAATATGCCGTGACGGCATATTTACCGTCATCAGAAGTACCGATGACGATACCTCTTCCGGGATATGAAGTACTTCCCAGCAACTGTCCTAGATCATTAAGTCTCATCTCTTAATCCTCCTTAACATATGCAATATTATTCTCGATCGCGACCTTACCGTCAGCAATAAGCCTTATTGCCCTGGGAAGTATCACTTGTTCACATTCTCTCATGATGCGCTTCTGAAGTATCTCGGGCGTATCACCCGGAAGCACATCGACCGCCTTCTGAAGTATGATCGGTCCGTCATCATAATTCTCATTAACAAAATGAACCGTAGCCCCCGATACTTTGACTCCTCTTGCAAGAACTGCTTTGTGCGGCTTGATGCCGTACATGCCAGCACCGCAGAAAGAAGGAATAAGTGCGGGGTGAATATTAATTATCCTGTTGGAATAAGCCTTGACCACCTTATCCCCGAGAAGTGACAGATATCCTGCAAGGACGATCAGCTCAGCTCCTGACGCCTCTACCTTGTCAAGCACTGCCTGATCCCAGGAATCCCTGTCAGCAAAATCCTTAACAGAAAGAACACAGGAAGGGATCCCGTTGTCTGATGCTCTGGTAAGAGCATAAGCGCTGCTGTTGGATGCAACTACAAGACATATCTCAACACCTTCTAGATAACCGCTCTTGATGTTGTCTATGATTGCCTGAAGGTTAGTTCCTCCGCCGGATACGAAAACTGCGATCTTCATGTTACTCTTCACACCCTTCGGGTTTACCTGCAATGAAATCACCGTCAAAGCATGCCGAGCACTGCTTGCAATGGATATTCTTAAGAGAAGCACGCAGAGATTCGAGACTGATATAGCCGAGCGAATCAGCGCCTATCATCTCACAGATCTCTTTGTCTGTCTTGGTGTGTGCAGGAAGATCTTCGATCTTATCGGCATTAACGCCGTAGCAGCATGCATATCTGACCTGAGGAGAAGCAAGTCTCAAGTGGACTTCTTTCGCGCCGTTCTCACGCATGAAATGAATAATATGCTTTGTCGTTGTTCCTCTGACGAGCGAATCATCGACGATGCATATCCTCTTACCCTTAACTGCACTCTTGAGTACCGAGAACTTCATTCTAACAGCGAGTTCTCTCTGTCCCTGAGTACTCTTGATAAATGTTCTTCCTACATAACGGTTCTTAAGAAGGCCCATACCGTAAGGAACACCGAGGGAATCTGCATAACCTAAAGCTGCGGCATTACCTGAGTCCGGTGCACCTATGACAAGATCACAGTCACAGGGCTGCTCCTTCGCCAGAGCTCTGCCTGCAGAATATCTCGACTCGAAGATCTCTGTTCCGTCTATCGTACTGTCGGGTCTTGCAACATACACATATTCAAATATACATACATGTCCGTCAGCTACTCTGTCTGCCTTATCCTCATAGAAGAGCGAAGATATTCCGTCATTTGATATAGAGATTATCTCACCGGGCTCAATATCTCTGACAAACTCTGCCCCGATCGCATCGAGAGCACATGATTCTGATGAGAGGAAATACCTCTCACCTGCCCTTCCGAGCACAAGAGGTCTCAATCCGAACGGATCTCTGACGCCGATGAGCTTGTTATCTGTCATGAAGATCATTGAGTAGACGCCCTTGATTTCCTTCATCATGTTAAGGATCGCATGTTCGCAGTCATCAGTCGATATCCTGTTCCTTGAGAACAATGACAGGATAAGCTCTGAATCCGTACCGGACTGGAAGATCGCACCGAGATTCTTAAGTTCATCCCTGATGATGTCGGCATTGAGAACGACGGAATCACAGGTAATACCTATGTTGCCTACACGAGACTTGATGAGGACAGGCTGAATACCGTCGCTGCCTGTTGACTTATCGGAACCGCCCCTTGCATGTCCGATACCGCAATAACCGGGGAGCGCCGATAATGTGATCTCATCGAAAACATCAGTTACCATGCCCATCTGCTTATGCACGAGGAATGTTCCGTCATTATTAACGGCTATTCCTGCCGCTTCCTGGCCGCGGTGCTGCAGTGAGAAAACACCGTAATACATGTCCTTGGCAACGTCTTTAGCGCCTGTTCTGTCAAAACATCCAAATACTCCGCTCATAGTACCACCTTACAGTTCTGAGATTTTTGCCTGAAGTCTGGCGTCTCTTTGTTCGACAGAAGCTTCAAGTGACTTTTTATATTCAGCAAGCTTAGAAGACAATTCCTCATTGCCCAAAGCCAATATCTGACAAGCAAGGATGGCGGCATTAGATCCGCCGTCAATGGCGACAGTAGCAACAGGTATACCGGTAGGCATCTGAACCGTCGCATAAAGAGCATCAACCCCGTTCAGCGCGCCGCCCTTGCATGGAACGCCTATAACGGGAAGGATCGTATTGGCAGCAAGAACACCGCCGAGGTGCGCTGCAAGCCCTGCTGCGGCAATGATTACTCCGAATCCGTTGTCTTTGGCAGTCCTTGCAAGACTGATCGCCTTATCAGGCGTCCTGTGCGCGGATGCAACTCTGGCCTCAAAATCAACACCGAACTGCTTCAGCATCTTGAAGCAGCCTTCCATTACGGGAAAATCAGAATCAGAACCCATAACAATAAGAACTTTACCGTTCATGATATCTCTCCAATCAATTAATTATTCGTCTTCCTGAGACCAGCCAAGTCTGCTCAGCACTCTGTAATACTTGTCGCTTCCCCATTCATAGGGCACGGGACAAAAATCATTGCCGACGGAGCTCGTCTGTGAGTACGGAATGATATTGAGTCTATAGTCTACACAATTACCCGTCTCCGCGTCCATAACAAATTCACATTGTAATATTACAGTATCAGGATCGGACAGCCATGTATTGCCGCCGAAGCAGAAATTGGAGATGCTGTATGCGATCCACTTGTCCTTATACTTCTCCAGCGGCTGAAGTCTGTGAGGATGACTGCCTACCACTATATCGACACCTTTATCGATCAGCTTATGAGCCAGGACGGTCTGCTTGTCATTCTGTTCATATTTGGCTTCCTCACCCCAGTGGCAGTTGGCGATTATAATATTACATCCTTCGGTCTTAAGTTCTTCAATGCGCTGATATGCCAGATTAATGGGGTCCCAGTCACATATACCGAACATGCCGATCTTGTAATTACCTACCTGATATGTAGCGGCAGTATTCTGATCACTCCAAGTGATACCGGCACAATAAAGGTTAAATGTAGTATCAGTGTAGCCTTTCTCAAAGAAGTCCATTGTATGATTATTGGCTAGATTAACGGCATCGATCCCGTTATTTGTAAGCATCTTCAATGTATCCGGAGGCATAGCAAAAACAAACTGCTTGTCTTTATGCTCCGTGGAAGTAGTAACGGCACCTTCGAGGTTTGCAATGGTGAGGTCATCTTCCTTGAATATCTCGGAACAATTCTGGAAGCAATAATTGAGGTCACCGTCGACAACATATTCAAAGCCCTTGTTAGCATCGACGCTCTTAATGTCAGAGCAAAGGGTAACATCACCTATAAACGAGACGACAACGGAGTCATATGTCTTGGATGATTCCGTTGACTCTTCGGTATTCTCCGAACTGACGATACTGTCAGCTGCTTCTGTCAGCTTGCTTGTATCAATGGTTGCATTGCCCGTAACATCTGATGCAGAAGGATCTGCCGATGCAGCAGAGGCCGCGGAATCAGTGTTATCAGATATGGTATTACTGCATCCGCCCAACGACATGAGCATAGCGGATACTGTTACTAATGCGGTTAATTGCTTAAATCTTCTCCAGATCGCCATATTAATCAGTTGCCGGTAACTCCTTTGAGAAGATAGTCTCTTACAAACTTACCTGAGTCAGAGATAAACTCATCAGGCCAGTGACCCTGATATTTCTCTTCTATAGTAAGCACCTTGGACGCGAACTTAAGTGCATTGGAATTCTCTGAAGCGGGGCTTCCGATAGACCAGTTGCACCAGCTGATATTATGCTCTTCAAGGAAATCAAGCCAGACCTTAGTCTCATCCAGATACAGCGGACCTCCGCCGGAGTCGCCTGTAGTTCCCCACTCAGTAACAAAGACGGCACATCCGTTCTTATTTGCAGCAAGGAGCTTGTCCCTCAGATCCTGACCGTGAGATCCGGCATAGAAATGAAGTGTATACATGAGGTTATCGCCCTTAATGGGATCCTTGGAAGCAATATCCACATCCTGGCTCCATGTCGGAGTGCCAACGATGATAACATTGTCGGGATCGTTCTTCCTTATTGCCTTAATTATCTTCTCGGCATAAGGCTTTACCGTGTTCTTCCAGTCCACTGTCTTGTCCTTGTCATCGAATCTCTTGCCGTTGGGCTCATTGCATACCTCGTAGATTACATTCGGACAGTCTTTATACAAAGCAGAAATACGGGTGAAGAAGTCTTCTGACTGCTCGGCAAACTCATTGGGATCGCCATCCGGCAGGATATGCCAATCGATAAGGACATATATTCCCTGATCAACGCACAGATCGATGATCTTGCTCGTAAGTGTGAGATATTTGTCGGGATTGGACACATATCCGTCACCGCCGCCTTCTGTTGATACGGCTACTCTGAGAATGCTGCAACCCCAGTCCTGCGCGAGTGTCTTGACTGCTTCTTCATTCCAGAAATATGCGGAAGCATTGAGAACATAAGAACTCATGCCTCTAAGCTGGACCTTCTCACCGTTCTGATTCACCAGATCGGTTCCCTTAACAGAGAGCTGTCCGTGAATGTCGACAGGTCTTTCAGTTACCACAGCAGTACTGTTCGGGCCGTGTGAAGGCTTGATCGTCTCTGTAGTCCCGGCTGTGGTCTCGGTTGTAGATTCGGTCGTTGACTCCGTTGTTGTTGTCGGCGGAGGCAGTGTCTCGTCAGGAAGTTTATTTGAACATGAGGTTATTCCCGAAAGCATGGAAAAGACCATGGATGAAGCAAGAATCTTAAACAAAGTTGATTTTCTCATAAGGACACCTCAATTTTGGTATTCATTTTGAAACTACAGTGATATTATAAAACAAGTTATGAATTTTATATAACACGAATTTTATTTTTTAATTAATACATGTTGTGCACCTTGCCACATTGTGTTCACAATTTATATACTTTTTGTTAAAATTATTCTTGTTGTATAAATTTTATAATGTAATTAATCAAAATAATAATTTTTGTTTAGGAGTAACTCAATGGCTCGTATTGATGCAATTAGAGAGAAAATACAGAAGTTAGGCAGGAAGCAGAAGCTTGATGGCCTCATCAAGTTCTCTTCTGACGGTGATGAGATGGTAAGGACAGAAGCAGCAATAGCGATGGGCATGATCTCGACATACGAATCCGGCATGGCTCTGATACCGCTTCTCCGAGACTCATCCCCTATGGTCAGAGCTGCTGCTGCAACTTCCGCTGCCGATATCAATGCAAAGCACTGTGAAGAGTATGTTAAGAAGCTTGCTTTCGCTGATTCGGATCCCAATGTAAGGAATGTGGCCAAGGCTGCTTTCGACAGACTCAAGACAAGCGTCGTATAAGTTCTGCGTTAATAAATATATAAGAGCCTCATGACTGAGGCTCTTATTTTATGCTTACCTTCTCACTGCTCTATTTAACGGAATATACCGTAACGGATATCGTCTCAGGGAGCTGCTGCTCGATTCTGAAGTAGATCGATCCCTGCTTGGGCTCGATAATGACCGGCAGCTCTACTACGCCTGTATCAGTAGACTTAATGCTCGAATAATCGATCGTGACGATAATATCGGACGAGGTCAGATTGGCGATAGAATTCTGACGTCCTACAAGCGTCAATTCAACGGAATCGATAGGATATGACACCTCGATATTATCGGGCGTATCGGTCGAAGAATAAGAGATCGGAACTGTCAGCGTCTTACTGACTACAGGGTTGTTATTGATCTGTATGTACATCCACAGTCCGACTGACAGAATGATGGAGATTAGTAAGAATACCGTTCTCTCTGCAACACCGACCTTCTGTGAATTAGGCACTTCTTCTGCTGCTCTGGTCTTGAGATTGATCCTTACCGGAGCTGCCCCTGCCGCTGCCGTAACCGTATCAGGCTTACCTGTCCGTATAGACTCGGATACAGAAGTCTCATTTGTCTTGCCGTCTTCTAATATATCCGGATCAGGAACACTGATATGAACACTGTCCGGAGCCTTCCGGACTTCGATATTGCGGTGCTTCCTGAACCTGCTTATTACTTTGCCGAGGCCTTTCCTGGAATGCTCATATTCACCAACGCCAAGAAGATAGGAGAGATTTGCTTCGAGCTCCATCTCATCAGCCATCTCGAAAAGCATGCCGTTCACGGCTATTGAGCACTTCCCTCTCTCTTCCGAGACTACAACGGCGACAGTATCTCCCATCTCGCTCGCTCCGACTGCCGCACGGTGCCTGGTGCCGCTTCTCTCAAGATTATGCATCGTAACTGACAAAGGTACATGGCATCTTGCAGCTATGATCTTGCCGTCCCTGATGAGAAGTCCGCCGTCATGCATTGGTGAACCCTTATAGAATACGGACTGAAGCACCGAATTTGTAACGGTAGAATCGAACTTGACAACATTCTCCTGATCGAGGAGTTCATCAAGTCTTGTATTACGTTCGATCAGGATCAGCGCCCCGGTATAAGTCTTGCACATCTCTTTGCAGGCATAGCACACTTCGTGGATGAGCGATGACAGATTCTTGTCATCATCGCGTTCATTGCCCCTGAACAGTTCCTTGATGGAACCGGAAGACCTGAGGCCTACCGTCTCCAAAGCTCTTGTGAATTCCGGCTGGAACAAAATGATAAAGAATACTGCAAATACATAGATAAGGTTATTGAACAGGTAACCAACCATCTGCAGTCCCAGGATCGAACAGATTATTACTATAGCCAGAATAAGACCGATGCCCTTAATAAGCTGCCACGCCCTTGTCTGGCGGATGAACATGATTATCCAATAGAATAGAAATGTTACAAATATGATATCTACTATGTATCTTACGATATCCCAAGGACCGCCGAAGAAAAGATAGCCGTCTCCGAGACTGGCCACGAGCTCCTTAAAAAATTCAACTATCTGCAAGAAAATTGAATCTTCGCCCATATCTTCCTCCGTTGAATTATTGAGTACGACACTCTGTCTTTGTATTATAACATAATACTTTTATTAAATTAGCTAACGGGAATTATTGGCTCAAGATTGCCCCAAAGGTATCGTCTGGATCGTCGCACCGGACTTCTCGGCCTCCATTGCAGCCTTATACTCTTCAGGCAAGAGCGCTGTTCCGGATTCCTTGAAGAAAAGCCCGAGGATAACGCATGCAACATTATTTATCCTGACCTGAAGCAGATCAGACTCCTCTGTCTTAAGGATCGGATCAAGCGTACTCATGCTGTCAAGATATGTCTCCCTGATCATTCCGTCAAAAGCCTGCAGGTCAAGGTTCTTTGTGTCATGCATCTCATCGATGGTCTTGAAGTTGTAATCATAACTGTCAAAGAACACGACAGGAACCATTGCATTATCAAAAGGCAGGTAATCAGACTGATTAAGCGATACCTCACTGTAGATATCGAGAGTTCCGTCACCGTTAAGATCCTGCTGGATCCTTGACTCATTATACAGAAGATTAAAACCGTTCAGATCATCCAATGATCTCTCATAAGCAACATCATAAGCCTGATAGAGCTTACGTCTCATGGCATATTTGCGCCCGGGCAGAAGTGAATTCATCCCGCTGTTAACATAGATCTTGTCACCGGCATAGATACTGTCGATGCAGATCATGCCCTCAAGCTTGGATCTTACATCAGGAGTAAGGGCAGAGAAGAAAGTCTTGGCTCCGGCAAAATCATCCCCGGATGCCCCGAAAGCAACAAAGATAATATTATACGGAACATTTTTGAGTTCCTTGAGTTCCTTAGCACATGTCATAAGGGCGCCTATCCCGGAAGCATTGTCATTTATGCCGTCATAATCATATGTAACGGCTTCATCCCCCTTCTCTTCCTTCAATTTGGCATTGAATTCATCAAGTTCATCCCGGGAATACTTACTGTCATAATGAGCACCTACGATCAGATATCTCTGAGTCTGTATATATTCACCGGTATCCTTGCTCTTGCTGAACAAACCGATCCCGTCAAAGACAGCAAT
>CADBNJ010000160.1 GCA_902795955.1 Oscillospiraceae bacterium | reverse complement strand
GGATCTTCATCAGATTGTGCCGACACTCTTGACGATACATGCAAGGAACTTGGCATTATAAGTCCTTTTGAGGTGTTTGACTGATAGACCACAGGTAACCGGCCGGTGACCCGTGGCCAAGATTACTCACAGAATCATACACATTTTTGGGTTCTTTTTGTGAGCGGTTCTGTGAAAGCGGATTAGCTCTTACCCGTGCTTATCTGTCTTCGCGGTAGTAATTACGGCCTATTGCAGCCGGCTGTCCGGAGCTCTTATTTCGACGCATTGAATCAATGACAAGCACAAGCAGCGTCACGATAAAGGGCAGTGCCGAGAAGAACTGATCGGGTATATTTGTGAGCCACCCCAGCACTGACGGGAATGTCTTGGCAAGTACACCGTTATATACGCTAAGAGTGTTGAAAAATCCGAATACGAATGTGCCGATTACGGCGAATGCCGGATTCCAGTTAACGAAGATAACGAGCGCGATCGCGATCCATCCGTATCCGTTGATCCAGCAATTGCTGCCTTCAAAGGTTCCGCCCATGTTAAGTCCCATGTAGAGCCCGCCCAGACCCATTATGCCTGAGCCGACCATGATGTGGATGTACTTCATCAATGATACCTTGACGCCGAGCGAATCGGCAGCTCCCGGGTTCTCACCGATGGCGCGGAGCTTCAGTCCGGGCACCGTCTTGTTGAGATAGAACCAGCAGATGATGGCGATCGCCACCGCAAGATACACCATGACATTGTGCGAGAACAGGATTTTCCCGATGAAAGGGATGTCAGACAGCAGAGGTATATTGATGTCACTGAACCCGCCTGCCATTGAAGGATGATCCTTTATCTGAGGCCACTTGTCCCCGATTCCGTTTCCTATGAAGAAGTAAAGAGCTACACCGAATGTCGTGATGGTAAGTCCGGTAACATTCTGATTGGCCTGTAAGGTGACCGTCAGGAATGCGAACAGAGCACCGACGAGCGCTGCTGCAATGAATGCCACCAGAAGAGCTATGATGAATGAATCAGCTCTGCATCCGATGACATAGCCGATGACCGCACCTATTGCCATTGTTCCTTCAACGCCGAGATTGAGACTTCCGGACTTCTCGACCATTATCTCACCTACTGTTCCATACAGGAGCGGGATGCTGTAGACGATTACACTGAAGATAAACAGAATGATCACTTCATTAGCAGTTGTCATCTTGCCACCTCCTGTCTTCTTGCGATCTTGAACGTGACGAGGAAGTCGCTTACAAGAACGGAGAACAATATGATTCCCTGCAGGAGATCCGCGAAATTATGGTCAATGGCAGGATATGCCATGGACGCCGCCTGACAGCCGTACTGAAGGATCGATATCAGGAAGCTGGCTATAAGTATCCCGGGGATCGACAGCTTCGACAGCCATGCAACGACGATGCCCGTCCATCCGGCATTATTCGTTATCGAAGTCGATATCGTGGAGGCGGTGGAAGCGGCAAAAGCACCGGCAAGACCTATGAGTGAAGCCGACATGAACATGGTCCTCAATATTACCTTGTTGACCTTGATGCCCGCATATCTTGCCGTATCGATACTGTCTCCCACAACAGCTATCTCATACCCGTGCTTGGTGTATTTGAGATAGACATATATGATGACTGTAAGAATCACGGTTATGACTACTGAATACAGAAGATTGAAGCTGCCTATCTTTATACCGGGCATTGCCGCATTATCCGGGAACTGTTTGAACATCGGTCTGTCCGAATCCTCCTTGAGGAAGTAATTCCAGGGCGCCTTTGTCTTACCGAAGAAATCGACAAAATACAGAACGATGTAGTTGAGCATCAGTGTTATCAATGTCTCGTTGGTATTGAACTTACATTTAAGAAGTGCCACGAGAATGCCGATAACGCCGCTCGAGATGATCGCTGCAAGACACATCAGCAGCAGTACGACAGGGCGCGGCATCTCACCGCAGTTGAAAGCAACCGCCGCCGCACAGAATGCCCCGATAAGAAACTCGCCCTCACCGCCTATATTCCAGAAGCGCATCTTGAATGACAAGGCCAGTGCCATAGATACCATCAGGAGCGGAACAAAGACTTTGAGGAATCCTTCTATGATCTTGGACGGGTACCTGTTGCCGATAAGTCCTATCGACAGGATACTCTTATAGTACTCGAGAGGATTGATCCCCAGTGACACCAGAAGTATCGCACCTATGCCGAGCGATACCAGAACGGCAATGACGTAATAGAGTATCCTTCTTTTGAGCGTATTGCCGGTCCTTCTTATGAGATGCAGCTTATTCATCAGACTCCGCCTCCTCTGAAGATTCCCTCGCCCACTCCTCCATCGTCAGTGCGGAGTCGCGCGCGATACCGGCGGGCTTATTCTCATTTATCTCTGTCAGGTCAAGTGCTCCCGTCATCATCATACCGAGTTCTTCCTTGTTAGTCTTGGCTGCATGGACCACACCCATGAGACGTCCGTGATACATTACCATTATCTTATCGCACAGAGCCATCATGACATCGAGATCCTCGCCTACAAAAAGAACGCCTACGCCCTTTTTCTTCTGTTCATTGATCGTATCGTAGACCATGTAAGATGAGTTGATATCAAGCCCGCGCACCGCATATGCGGTGATAAGAACATTAGGTGAAGCATTTATCTCGCGTCCCAGCAGGACCTTCTGGACATTGCCTCCGGACAGCTGGCGGACAGGCGTATCGATCGAAGGGGTAACGACTTCATATCTCCTGACTATCTCCGCAGCTTCCTCCCTGCCGGCCTTGCGGTCCACGAAAGGACCCTTGCCTTTACCGTATTTCTTGAGGATTACGTTGTCCGTGATACTCATGGAAGGAGCCAGACCCATGCCGAGTCTGTCCTCCGGAATGAATGAGAAAGCGATGCCCTGATCATAGATAGCCTTGGCACTCATGCCTGCGATATTCCTGCCGTTATGAATTATCGTACCTCGCTCGATGTGACGGAGCCCTGCTATAGCTTCGCACAACTCCTTCTGGCCTGAACCGGCGATACCGGCCACACCGAGGATCTCTCCGCCGCGTATATAGAACTGAAGATTATCAACGGCCGTGTTGCCCTCATCACCCTTAACGGTCAGTCCTCTGATCTCAAGGAGCGGCTTGGTCTTCTTAAGTTCAGCGCGTTCTATGTTAAGATCGATCTTGCGTCCGACCATGAGTTCAGTCAGCTGCCTCTCGTTTGTCTTGGATGTCTCTACAGTATCTATATACTCACCTTTGCGCATGATCATTACGCGGTCTGATATCTCCATGACCTCATTGAGTTTATGCGTAATTATTATTATCGAGTGACCTGACGCCTTCATCTTGAGCAGCACATCGAAGAGCTTCCTTGTCTCCTGAACGGTCAGCACTGCCGTAGGCTCATCCAGGATGATGACCCTGGCGCCGTAATACAGGACTTTAAGGATCTCCAGCGTCTGCTTCTCGGATACGGACATGAGAGATACCTTCTTCTTTGCATCGATCTCAAATCCGAACTTATCAGCTATGTCCTCGATAGTCTTATATCTGTCTTTCCTGAGGAATAATCCCTTGTCCTTAACGCCGATCCATATATTATCGGCACACGAGAAAGCATCCACCAGCTTGAAATGCTGATGGACCATTCCGATTCCGAGCCTTGCCGAATCCTCCGGGGATGATATGGTAACTCTCTTGCCGTCAACATACACCGAACCTCTGTCAGGCGTATAGATGCCTGCCAGCATGTTCACAAGCGTAGTCTTGCCTGAACCGTTCTCGCCGAG
>CADBNJ010000159.1 GCA_902795955.1 Oscillospiraceae bacterium | reverse complement strand
GATCTTGCGCAGCGTCGGTGCCGTAGCATATACGGGAGTAGAATATTTCTTCATGAAGACGCTCACTCCGCTGATGTGATCGCTGTGGGAATGAGTGAGGAACACCGCTTCGATGTCATCAGGATACACTCCGGCCTTCTGAAGAGCCAGACCGCACTGCTTGCAGTTCTTGCCAATGTCTATGAGAATGTGATGACCGTTAACCGTAACAAGAGTCGAATTGCCTTCGCTGCTGCTGTAGAGCGGGACGATCCTTATATCCCCGCGCATATCAGGCCTCTGTATCCTCGTTGGGATCCTCGTAATCCACGCGCTCTATCTCGGCGCCGAGTGACCTTAATTTGGAGACGATATGCTCGTATCCGCGGTCGATCCTGGATGCGTGCGTAATATATGACGTTCCCTCTGCCGCAAGTGCCGCACACACAAGTGCTGCTCCCGCACGGAGGTCTGTTGCCACTACTGTCGCAGGCTTGAATCTCGTTATTCCGTTAACAAGCGCGTGACGCTCGAAAACATTAATATTCGCACCCATCTTCTGCAATTCGGGCACATACTGGAATCTGCTCTGCCAGACATTCTCGTGCATCCTGCCCATTCCGTCCGCCAGACAAAGAAGGACCACGGTCTGCGGCTGAAGGTCAGTCGGGAATCCGGGATAAGGAGCAGTCTTAACATTGGTGGAATAGATCTCCTCGCCCTCCTGCTTATATACACGGATGCTGTCATCCCCGTCTTCCACTGTGTAGCCCATCTCACGCATCTTCGCGGACAGCGGCTCCATGTGTGTAGGGATCAGATTTGTGATGGTCACATCGCCGCCTGTGACGGCCGCTGCGACCATATATGTACCTGCTTCGATCTGGTCAGGGATTACGGAATATGTGAAATCGCCCTTAAGAAAAGGAACACCCGTGATCTTGATCGTATCCGTACCTGCGCCCTTGATCCTCGCGCCCATGGCGTTCAGGAAGTTTGCAACGTCGACTATATGGGGTTCCTTAGCTGCGTTGATTATCTCAGTCCTGCCGTCTGCCTTGCATGCCGCGAGCATTGCATTTATCGTGGCTCCGACGCTGACGATATCGAAGTATATCTTCGCTCCGTGGAGAGGGTTGGCAGACAGATTGACAATACCTGCCTCGATCTCATTGGGTCTTGCACCCTTCGCGCCCATAAGCTGGAATGCCTTAAGGTGAAGGTCTATGGGTCTGTCGCCGAAGTTGCATCCGCCGGGAAGCCTTATGGCCGCTTTGCCGAACCTTCCGAGAAGCGCACCCATAAGATAATAAGATGCCCTGATCTTGGACACGAGTGAGCCGGATGCCTTGTATGTGCATATGGTACGGGGATCGATCTTGAGCGTGTGAACATCGATCTCCTCGATCTCAGCACCCAGCGAACGGCATAATTCGACCATTACGCGGACATCAGATATGTCCGGGACGTTCTCCAGTGTCAGAGGTCCGTCGACCATCATTGCAGCGGCAAGGATGCCCAATACAGCATTCTTGCTCCCGCTTATCTCAACTTCTCCGGAAAGCCTGTTGCCTCCCGTTATCTTATATGCATAGTTATTCACAATATTAGATCCTTATTTCTTTCCGCCCGGAAGAGGATCGGTCTCATCAAGCATCTTCTTCAGCGATGACCTCACCTCAGGATGTTCTTCTTCAGGGGCGGCCTGAAGACCCCCAAACAGCACCTGGCGCTTACCTCTCGGCTTTTTGGTCTCTGTATTATACTCCTTTTTGACAGGAATTGGGTGTATTACCTTTTCCTCAGGCGTTTTTGTAACGGGATTATCATTTACGGCAGGCTCGGAAGTCTTATACTGCGGGCTTCTCGGCAGTATCGGCTGCGTCAGGAGCTTGCGGGCTTCTTCCTTCTGGCGCCTAATGGCCTCCTGCGCATCCTCATCGGCAACGAGCTTTGCAATGATCTCCTCATCCGCCTCAGAGATCTGCGGGATCTCTTCCTGAGGTTCTTCGAAGGCTTCCTGACTGCCGGCTTCCTCGGGTTCTGCAGTGATCTGTTCCGCATCCGCCTCTTCCAGGGTTACTTCCTCCTCGCCGATATCGTCAAGATCTTCCTCGAAGGTATCTATATACAGCAGCTCATCGATGAGATCGTCGTATCGCTCGTCGTTCATCCCTTTGATGAGCGCGGCCAGCTTCTTGTCCTTGTCCGCTTTCTCCATCTCGGATGTCTTCTCATAATCCTCGACTACAGGAAGCATGTCATCGTATCCCAGCGATCTTGATGCCTCCGCTATCTGTGAACCGAGGAACTTCGCAGCCGCCCTGTAGAACGGTTTCTCGCTGACAAGGCCCGTCTTGGCATCATCCCTGGCGTTCTTGAATATCGTATCGGCGATGGGCATGGCGAAAGTAAATGTCGATCCCGCCCCCACCTTGGATGTAACGGCGATGGAACCGTCGTGCATGTCTGCTATCTCTTTCGCGATGGCGAGGCCTATTCCCGAGCCGCCCACATCGCGCGAACCTGAGTTATCCACGCGGTAGAACCTCTCAAAAAGGTGGTCCAGATCCTTCTGGGCTATTCCTCTTCCGTTATCCTCGACCTGAACGGCGATCCTGTCATCGATCATGACGATGGACACCTTGATCTGATTCGGCACTGTCTTGCCGTCATAATCAATGTATTTGACGGCATTGGTGAGCAGGTTCGTGATTATCCTCATTACAAGCCTGCCGTTACCGAACAGGAG
>CADBNJ010000158.1 GCA_902795955.1 Oscillospiraceae bacterium | reverse complement strand
TCAAGATCGAATCTGTGGCTGTCCTGGCCTATGGTAGTTATATAATATTCACTCATATCATCATCCCTCCCCGGGAAGTTCAAGTCTTGAATAATCGAGCTTTATCCCGTTATCTGCGATCCATTTGGCAACATTGTCCATCGTCCACACCTCATAATTGAAGCCTTCAAATCTGGCAGCCTCTTTGTGATCCTTAATGATTATGAATTCCGGCAGTCTCTCTATACCGTATCGCGCCTCAATGTCACCATGCTCAAGAGTATCGATCATGATCACGATCATCTCTCCCCAGCATGCCTGGGCAATATCCTCAAGGCCTGCTGTGATCCCGTATCTGTCAGTCGACAGGGAATTATAGAAGTAGAGAAGCACCGTGCTTCCGGAACTCAGGATCCCGTCGAGATCCTTAACACTGCGCCACTGAATGCCGTATTCATCCTCTCCCTGCACAGGTTCGTACACAAGAGCTGCAAGGGATGATTCGTAATCATAATCCCCGAGGTAATCATCTATTCCGCCTGTCGCCGCCGTGCTCCCGGAAGCCGCCGGAGAAGCCGGATCATTCTTAGCGCACGATGATAAAAAACACATGCATGAGAATATCAGGATAAATGCCGCCGTTATCTTTGTTCTCATATCATCAGAAAGTCTTCAGTTCTGCCGTTCCGTCCTCAATAATGATATACGAAGGAACAGAATCCTTTTTGGGTATGGACGGAGATCCCGGGTTCATATACCTGTAGCCGTCCATCATCCTGTCTTCGGCAATATGAGTGTGACCGCAGAGCAGGATCCCTCCCTCAGGAAGAGCTGCCGGAGGTGTCACCGGATTGTAAATGTGACCATGCGTTGCAAAGATAACGAGATCACCTGATACGATATATGCATAATCTGCCATTATCGGGAACTCGAGAACCATCTGATCGACCTCGGTATCGCAGTTCCCTCTGACGGCTATTATCGATTCCCTGATCCCGTTAAGCATCTCTATCACTTCCTTGGGCCGGTAATCTCCGGGGAGATCATTGCGTGGTCCGTGATACAGGAGATCACCCAGAAGAAGGAGCTTGTCTGCTCCCTCCTCCCTGAACTTATCTATTACTCTTGACGCCCATCCGCTTGACCCGTGAAGGTCAGACGCTGCCATTATCTTCACTGTCTGCCACCTCTACTGCCATCTCCGGTTCCTCTGCAACCATCTTATGGGGATCATCATCCTTTGTCCTCTTGAAATAGCTGTTCTTGATGGTGCTGATAGCCTTGTCATATACAGTACTCATACTGCTGATATTGATGTTCCTGAGAAGCTTCTTCTCATAGTAGTTGAAGCCCTTGACGATCGAGAACATCTTCTCGCTTGCCAGATCCTTGGTCTTGCCTGCGGCATCCTTACCGGAAGACAGGAACTTCTTGAAATACTCCTGCTCCTCCTGACGGTGTCTCTTGGCAAGTTCATTCTCCTCCGCCTTATGCTCGTTAACGAGCTTCCTGTATGCATCATATGAATCCTTGATCGGTGACTCCACTGTTATGATCGTATCGACCGTTCCGTAGATATTGCCGCCAATGTAATTGGAAGCCGTCTTGACCGTTGACGATATCTTGCTGAAAGTCTGGAGCTTGTTGGAGAAGCCGATTATCGTTGCAACGGACATCACCAGGTCAAATATGAATATGAGTTCAAATAACCCGTCAATTCCGATAAGCACCGGTTCAGAGAACAAGCCCACAAATTTGAGCACAGCCGGGTGAAGAACATACAGACCCAGGGACGCTGCTATACCCCAGTAAAGGAAGAACCTGAAGCAGATATAGCCCTTGAAGTTCAGCTTGTATGTGGAATAATCCCACCATCTCATGTGGAAGAGCTGATACAGGATAATACCGGCGATCAGCTCAACTATCGTACAAGCCGTAGCCGTTCCGAAGAATATTAAGGCATACTGGTCCTTGATCGGTTCAAGGAAGTAGACTGCCGTAAGGAATCCGAATCCGTATACGGGACACAAAGGTCCGTTGAGAAATCCCCTGTTAATGAACCTTCCCTCTGTAACACCATAGTAGACGACTTCGATTATCCACCCGAAAAAGCTGTAGATAAAGAACATGAATACTATTTGTGGAAATGTGCATTGTGTAATCGGCATACCCAAACCCTCTCTTATTCTTTGACTGACTTCATCACCCTGTATCCGCCGTCTATCCCTAATGTCTCACAGTTGCCGAACAACTCCGTAAGCTTCTTCTCAGTGGACGGTGCCCCCTGCTTGCGCTGGAGAACAACATAGATCGCACCGCCCTTGTTCATCCTCTCAAAGGCCTGCTCATAAAACCCGAAAACAGTGGCTTTGCCTGCTCTCACCGGCGGATTTGTTGCAACTATGTCAAATTTTACACTATCATCCGTATTTTCCAAAATGTCACTTTGTACAAAATCGACTTTGACG
>CADBNJ010000157.1 GCA_902795955.1 Oscillospiraceae bacterium | reverse complement strand
TCCTCCCCCAGCAGTCTTCTGACAGTTGCTGTTACTTCATCACGCATGAACATAAGCTCATCATCATCAAAAGTTCTATTCATGAATGCATGGCAGTAGTATTCCATCATTCCCACCGCCAGATTCAATCTCTCCTTCGAATGCGGCCGTCTCTTTATCTCAGCCGGCAGGTTATCATAGAGCTCCGTCAGAGCTCTGCTCTCGAACCCGCCGTACAGCTCCCTTACCTCCGGATCACTGTGTCTCAATCCCTCCAGTTCTTCGTGGAAAGCCCTGTATTCAGTATGGATCCGCTCGAAAGCGGTCAGGATCTGCGATATATCACCGCCGTACAGATCCTCTTCCGATACACCGGCAAGCACTTTTATATTATCGAAAGCATAAGATAACGCCGACAGCAGCAGCTCCTTCTTGTTCTTAAAATATCTGTACGCGATCCCCGTCGACAGTCCGGCTCTCCCGGCAATCTCATCGACTGTCGTCTTGTGATATCCCTTCACCGTGTACATCTCCAAAGCCGCAGCAAGCAGCTTCTCCCTGGTCCTTACAGCCCGCTCCTGAACTATGACCTTGTCAGTTCTCCTCTGCTTAATATCCATGTCACTCCCCGCTGTTCCCTATTCCTTCGTTCTTCGCTCTTGCCTCTTTAAAAGTGAGATTTCTCTCATCTTTAGAATAATAGCTTGATCCTGAATTGTCAAATTCCCTATATACCCGTATACTCACCCGAATTATGCTATAATACTAACAACGATCACATTTCACGATATACTGCGCAAAGCGGGGGTGACCACCATGGCAGATTCAGCAAATAACCGTAAGATGACCGAGCAGGAGATCCTTGCTTTTTTTGACGATGCGATCAACTACGAATACATATACGTATGCTACCAGCCTAAGATCAACCATGTGACAGGGCGCATGATAGGTGCGGAGGCATTGATGCGTATGAATCACCCGGTCTACGGTCTCCAGATGCCAGGAGACTTCATTCCGATCTTCGAGAAGAACGATCTTGTCTTCAGCGCCGATATATTTGTGTGCGAGCTTGTATGCAAATTCCTGCGCAAGTGCATTGACATGGGGCTGACACCCGTGCCTGTCTCAGTCAATATGTCGCGTTATGATATCTATAATCACGACTATGTTGAACAGGTCGAGTCCATCCGCAGGGAGTTTGACATTCCCGTTCAGTATATACATATCGAGATAACGGAGTCCTCCGCAATCGGCGGAATGGAGCTGATGACTGACGTGCTGGATAAGTTCCATGAATTGGGATACAAGGTTGAGATGGACGATTTCGGGAGCGGGTATTCCTCTCTTAACGTGCTTAAGGATCTTGACGTTGATGTCATTAAGCTCGACATGAGATTCCTTTCAGGCGACGTCGGCGGAAGAGGCGGTACCATAATCAGTTCCATCGTTCAGATGACAAAGTGGCTCAATACTCCCGTCGTCGCAGAAGGAGTTGAGACATATGAGCAGGCTGACTACATGAAGAGCATCGGATGCAATTACATACAGGGCTATCTGTATTCACAGCCGATTCCGGAAGAAGAGTTTATTGAGAAGCTCAAGATAATCGATCACGAGCCTGTCTCACAGTCGATGGATCTTGATTATTCCATACAGTCGGGACGTTTCTGGGATCCCCAGTCAATCGAGACACTGCTATTCAACAACATGGTGGGACCGGCTGTCATATTCACATATAAGAAGAAGGAAGACAAGGTGGAGTTCGTCCGCGTCAATGACAAATACAGCAAAGAGATCGGAATGAACCTTTCTGCAAAGGAGATGCTCACATTCGATCTCTTGTCTTCACTTGACGATAATGACAAGATGGTACTTAAGGCTACCCTGGAGCGCGCCATACAGCTGGGCGAAGAGGAGACATGTGAGGTCTGGCGTAATATGTGCTCCAAGATATGCGGCAGTGAGAGAGTACTCATAAGAAGCCACATCAGGATGATCGGGAAGGCCGATGACCAGTATCTATTCTATGCGATGGTGCAGAATATAACCGCAGACAGAAGGCGCTACGACATCCTTTTCGACAGTGAGAAGAAGTTCCGCACTGCAAGCGAACAGAATAATACGTATGCATGGGAATACGATATCTCCACGAAGGTCATGCGTCCGTGCTTCAGATGCATGCGCGATCTCGGACTTCCTCCGGTCATCGAGAATTACCCGGAGCCTGTAATCGAGAGCGGGCTCTTCCCTGCTGATTACGCAGATATGTACAGGGATTGGATGAGACAGCTGGCAGAAGGTGTTGATAACCTTGACGGTGTGATACCTCTTACGGCCAACCGCATACCCTTCCACGTCAGATACACTCTTGAATACGACGAGAACGGACGTCCCTTAAGAGCATACGGTTCTGCCACGCAGGTTGTTAACGATTCACCTGAACAGTGATCCCAAAAAGAAGACTGCCCCGCTTTGTACGGGACAGCCTTCCTGATCTGTCAGATCATATTTCAGGTCAGTTCATGTAATCAACTGCTGCTTTATAGTACAGATACATCGCTTTACATACATTCTGAAGCTTCACATCGTCACTTCCGCCGTTCAGGATCTTGTAACAGTAAGTCAGAGGGTGATACTCGATATAGGAGCCCGACGTACCGTTGATCTTGATGTCCAGTCTCAATTCTCTCCCGAGCTCTGAAGCGGTTATGCCACGCACGCGCGCTATCTGATACACCCCGGAGTTCACTGTCTCCACCGTCTTTGTCTCATCTTCACAGGTGAAAGACAATGTCTCTGAACTCTTGAAATAGAAGGACAATGTCGTCTCAGACTTAAGCGACAGTGATGATCCTGCAAAAGTAACCATACTGTCCGGGAAACTCTTATCATAACCCTTGTATTCAACAGGGATTGTGACATTCATCTCAGATTCACTGTATTCGTATCCTTCATTAGCAGGCGAATCGGGATTCACTCCGAAATACTCCTGGGAATAAGCCCCGTAGTTGATCAGCGCCCTGACAAGGTCCTTCGACTTCTCATAGTCCGGATGAGCGTTAGCGGGATCGAGCAGGTAATCAGCATATTCCTTTACGGTAAAAGGATTTACCGGGATAAC
>CADBNJ010000156.1 GCA_902795955.1 Oscillospiraceae bacterium | reverse complement strand
TGGCAGATACCGAACGGGATCTTCTTCCTTGAGGAACGCTGAACGTTAGCGAAGTTGACGAAGAAGCCCTATGCGGTATCAGGTCTTAAGTAGACCTCATTCTCGGCATCCTCGGTAACACCCATGAAAGTCTTGAACATCAGATTGAACTTCCTGATGTCGGTGAAGTTATGGCCGCCGCAGACGGGACAGGGAATATTCTTCTCCTTGATGTACTCCACCATCTGCTCGTTGGTCATACCCTCGACTGCCACATCAGTGATGCCGTTCTCCGAGTTGAAGTCCTCGATGATCTTATCTGCTCTCTGGCGTGCCTTGCACTGCTTGCAGTCGATGAGAGGATCGGAGAATCCGCCCACGTGACCCGATGCCACCCATACCTGGGGGTTCATGAGGATCGCACAGTCAACGCCTACGTTGTAAGGGCTCTCCTGAACGAACTTCTTCCACCATGCGGACTTCACGTTATTCTTGAGAGCAACACCCAGCGGGCCGTAGTCCCATGAATTTGCAAGACCGCCGTAAATATCAGATCCCGGGTACACAAAGCCTCTGACTTTGGCCAGGGATACGATCTTTTCCATTGATTTAGCGCCTTCCATCAGTTACAACCTCCGCCTTGATCACTCTTCAGTCTCAACTGCCTCTTCGCCCTCTTCTTCAGAAGGAGCATCGGCATCATCGCTGCCTGCTGACAAAGCACCGAGAAGTCCGTCGAGGCCGGCACCGATCCTGGAAGCTCTCTCCTCTTCCATCTGCTGCTCTCTCTTGCGCTTCTCCTCTTCCCTTCTGATGCGCTCCTCACGCGTGATCGGAACTACCGGGTCTGCATCACCGGGAACTGCCACTACCTTGCCCTCTGCCACCTCACGGCATGCGAGCGAGACGTTGTTTGCAGCCTGATCAGGCACCATGGGCTGAGCGCCCTCGGTGAGCTGTCTTGCTCTCTGGCTTACGAGGATCGCTGCCTCGAAAGGGCAATTTGCCTGCTGCTTGATCTTCTCGATTGAAGGTTCTACTAACATGTTGTTCTACCTCTTTCTTTTTTGATTTCTATACACAAATAATTGTACGCTTCGTTAACTGTTCTCTTCCTGCTTCTTCAGGATGAGGTTCCTGACTTCCTCCACCGCCCTGTCCAGATCGTCGTTCACGACGGTATAGTCAAATTCATCCACTCTCTTCATCTCGGCCTCCGCCTGTGACAGACGGCTCCTGATCTTATCCTCCGTCTCCGTCCCTCTGCCTCTGAGCCTCTCCTCCAGTACTTCCAGGGATGGCGGCATCAGGAAGATCGTAAGAGCATCACGTCCGAATATCTTCTTGAGAGCGATGCTTCCTGCCACGGTGAGATCCAGCATGCAGTCCGTTCCCTCCGAGCTCAGGCGCCTTAAGTATGCCGCGGGAGTTCCGTAATAATTGCCGACATATGTGTCATATTCAAGGATCTCCCCGTCAGCTATCATCTGTTCGAATTCATCCTTTGTACGGAAGAAATATTCTACGCCTTCCTGCTCTGTACCTCTGGGCTGCCTCGTAGTAACGGATATCGACGTTCCCATTCCGGGGAACATATCCCTGACCAGTCCGAGCACAGTTCCCTTGCCGGCTCCCGAAGGGCCTGAGATGCATATGATAAGTCCGTTCCTTCTGCTCATTTGGCAAGCCTCTCCTTGATCTCCTCGACGGTGAGCGACGTCAGAACGACGTGGTCACTGTCCGTTACCATAACGGCCTTGCACTTCTTGCCTGCACAGCAGTCGATGCACATGGCGCGCTCCTTCGAATCCTGTATCATCCTTCTCGCCGGCGCGGAATCCGCAGATACCACACAGAGGACCCTTCCCGACGCTATAAGATTGCCAAAACCTATATCAACAAAACCCATTCCGCAAGCTTCCTTCATCATACAAGATTCTGAACCTGTTCCCTCATCTCTTCTACGAGATTCTTCATCTTGAGGACCCTGTTCGTTATCTCGATGTCATTGGCCTTGGAACCGGTCGTATTGATCTCCCTGTTGATCTCCTGGATCAGGAAATCCATCTTCTTGCCGATCGATCCGTCAGATGCCAGGATCTTCCTCGCCTGTGCGAAATGGCTGATCAGCCTCTTCATCTCCTCATCGATGCAGCACTTATCGGCAAACACCGCCACTTCGGCGGCAAGCCTCGATTCATCGTAGAACTCTCTCTTCTCATCTGCGAGGATGACATCGATACGGTCTGATAAACGCTGCCTGTAATCGGCAACAACATTGGGAGAATACTCTGCCACCTCATCCCTGAGGATCTCAAGTTCGCCGACCTTGCCGGTGATGTCATCTGCAAGGCTCTTACCCTCCGCCTTCCTCATCTCGATCATGCCGGAGAGAGCTTCATCCACGGCGCTCGACAGCTCGGAATAGAGCTTATCCTCGTCAACACTGACCTGTCTCAGAGTAATTATGTCCTGATATGCAGCAAGTCTGGATGATGCCAGGTCATCTTCCCTGCCCGTAACCTCGGAGATCCTTCTGACCGCTTCGGAATATGCCTTGGCAAGGCCTTCGTTGATAACGACCTCCGAACCTTCGGCATCATTGTCCTCAAAATTGATGAACATGTCGATCTTGCCGCGGAGAAGTGCGTCAGATACGGTCTTCCTTATCTTCGCATCGGCGAAGTTGAATATTCTGGGGAGTCTCAGGTTAATGTCGCAATACCTGCTGTTAACGGACTTGATCTCAACCGTATACCTTCTGGAATCAAATATCTTCTCACCGCGGCCGTAGCCCGTCATGCTTAATGCCATATAGCCTCCAGACAAAAATAGTTCTTACAGATGGAAAAAGCCTGCTCGCAGGGACTTATTCCCTACGAAGAGGCTTATCGCGATATATTATAATATAAGTATCTCAAAAACTCAACAGTTTGAGCGGCGTAAAGCCGAGATAATCGCCGGAAGTGCAGTAATAGCGGCATCCTTCAAATTCAATTTGGTCAAAAACCTTGCGGTGCGCCAAGCCGTGAAGGTGTCCGTACACGCAGATGTCTGCCCCGCCCTCCCTGATTATCTCAGTAAAGTCCGTCGGATGGTCGAACTTCGTTATCGGCGGATAATGGAGCATTATTATCCTGGTCCTGCTCCGTCCCGGATCTGTCTTGTCCATCTCGGCAAAGCAGAGCCTCAGCCTTGCAAGCTCACGGTCATAGATCTTCCTGTCCTGCTGTCCGAACTCGGAATCTCCGGGGAGCATCCATCCTCTCGTACCCGAGATGAGCGCTCCCTCCGCTTCGATGACATTGGTCCTGACGATCTCGATCCCGCTGTATGACCTGTCTGCGAAGAACCCGTCCATCTTACTTATGGTCGTCCACCAGTAATCGTGATTACCGCGTGACAGGAGCTTCCTTCCGGGAAGCGATGACAGGAATTCGAAGTCCTCTTCAGCCTCGGTTATCTTCGTAGCCCAGGATATGTCCCCTGATACAAGAACAGTATCTCCGGCAGTGACATTACTCAGCCACCCCTCCCTGATGCGCCCGATATAACCGTCCCACTTCGGGCCGAATACATCCATGCTCTTCTCCGGGTTGCTCAAGGACAAATGAAGATCTGATAAAGCAAAGACAGCCATTATCCCTCCCTGTCGAAATAAGCTCTTATCGCCGCCGCATCCTTGGCGGTGATCCCCTTCAGCGCGGCAAGTTCATCAGCCGATGCCTCTTCGATCTTCTTGATTGTACCAAAACCGGCGAGCAAAATCCTGCGTTTGGAGGGACCGATCCCCGGAATGTTCTCGAGTCTGTATCTGAGATTGCGCTTGCCGGAGAGCTTGCGCTGGTATGTAATGGCGAACCTGTGCACCTCATTCTGAACAGCCGTGAGAAATCTGAGAAGAGACATCTCCTCATCAGTCAGATCCTTGCGTTCCAGCGACAGTTCGCGTCCGTCCTCGAACACGATCCCCGCCGTCTTGTGCCTGTCGTTCTTGACCATTCCGGCAAGCAGTATATTCTCTGTCCCCGGGAGATTTCTTACGATACCTGCGATCGCAGACAGCTGGCCCTTGCCTCCGTCAGCCAATATGAGATCGGGCATGGCGAACCCGTCTTTGCCGTTGTGAGCAAACCTTCTTGACAGAGTCTCCCTCATGGACTCGAAGTCATCCTGGGACATAACTCTCTTCATCTTGAACAGCCTGTATGCCTGCTTATCGGGCCGGCCGTTCCTGAACACTACCATGCCCGAACAGATATCATCATTTCCCAGGTTGGAGATATCAAAAGATTCCACTCTTGATATCGTCCCCTCCGGGGCATTCATCAGCTTCTCGAGATACCTTAACGGAGCCTCCGGATCAGCACCGGCGCCGCCGCCCCTCAGGATCCTCCTGACCATCATCTCACGGGCATTGTTCACTGCCAGCTTGGACAGATCGTTAAGCTCTCCGCGCTGTGGCACGTGAAGGACAACCTTGTGTCCTCCGACATCCGACAGATACTCCGATATGCTTGCCTTGTCCTCTTCTTCGAGTACTCCCGAAGGTATCACAACCGTCGGCGGTATCTTGGGTGCATTC
>CADBNJ010000155.1 GCA_902795955.1 Oscillospiraceae bacterium | reverse complement strand
GTGCAGATCAGCGCGAAAGCAGCGATCTTTGTGATCATTCTTTTCATTTTGATAATTCTCCTTATTCTTGTGGTCTTTTGATTATATCACGTAATGCAAGATATGAAAGAAGGTGACCCTTTTAATGAGTCACCTTCCGGTTCCTTACTAACTTAAGTTAAGTATCAGTATGACAGCTTAGCGATCTCTTTGTCAGCAGCGTCATAGTAAATATATGTGATGGAATCAGGACGGATACCTACACCCTTCTCGATCTGAGCCTTAAGATTCTCTACTGTTGTCTTAAGAGTATCACCCTGAGCCTCAAGATTTGACTTGATCTGAGCAAGCTGATCATCAGAGAATTCCTGAGCATAGTAGTAAGCATAAGTAAGATCATTGCCCTTTGCTTCCCACTTGATATCCTTGAACATGTTCTTGTATGTAGGATTGCTCATGAGAGACTGGATCTGCTCATCAAGCTGCTTCTTGTTGTCAGCCTGGTTCATGAGGGACTCGAGATCCTTGGGGCCGCAAGCCGTAAGCATGATACAAGCCAAAAGAACTGTTACGATTCTTGTTAATACTTTTGTCATGGTAATTGTTCTCCTTCCATATTTGCCGATGCGTCATTTGCACATCAAATACCATTATAGCGCAATTGATTGTAACATACATTATCTACTTTCATAGTATATTTCGGACTTTTTGTGTCGGTTTTTGTCTATTTATTATAAATGCTCTTATCAATTAGCTTCTCGCTGCTTGCAACGATGAGAGCCGAAGCAACATCACCTGTAGTATTCGACATGGTATTGAACATATCAATGAAGGGATAGATCCCTATGATCAGTCCCAGCGCCTCGATCGGCACCCCCAGACTGCTCAGGACGACACCAAGACATACCAGTCCCGAACCGGGGACTCCGGGCGCTCCGAGAGACAGCATAACGATGGTGACCACGAGGGATATGAGCATAGTATCCGTCACCTCCACGCCGTAGACTTTCGCCATGAAGAGTCCGCCCACCGTCAGGATTATGCTCGTACCGTCCATGTTGACCGTAGCACCCAGAGGGATCGAGAAATTACACACCTTCGGGGATATCCCGAGCTTATCAGCGCAGATCCTGAGGTTAGTAGGCATGGCTGCAGCACTGGATGCCAGGGTAAATCCCGTCAGCATTCCCTCCTTGTTCTTCCTGTAGAAAGTCAGCGGATTAAGATGACCGAGAATGAGTATCAAGAGGCCGTATACGATCAGCATGCTCAGGATGCACAGCATATATGTGCCTGCCATTCCCATCACGGATGTCAGAGTATCCCAGCCGGTCTGAACGATCAGCAATATTACCGAGCAGAAGACGGCCACCGGTATGAACCGCGAGATGAGGGCTGTAACGGTAAGGAACAGCGAATTACATGCATCGAATATGCCTCGCAGCACCTCCGAATACTCACCGACCAGCCCGACGGCTATGCCGAACAGCACTGCAAGAAATACCAGCTGCAAAGTATTGGAGCGAAGGAACGGCTCAACGATATTATCCGGGACTATGCCGACGATGGTATCGATAAGAGATACCTCCGAGGCGACTTCCTCCACCCCGGCTGCAGCCTGTGCAGTATCAGCGATCCTTCCCTTCGTCCCGGGATCAGTCAGCTTGAAGAGTCCTATCGCGAGCAGAACTGCGATGAGGGTTGTCAGAACATACATACCCATGACCTTGGCACCGATGCGTCCGAGCTCCGCCAGATTCTTGAACTGTGCAAAGCATGACACTATCGAGAAGAAGACCACCGGGGCTATCACCATCTTGAGGGCATTCATGAACATGGTCTTGATCGGAACAAGGCCGTATGTACTCACCTTCTCCGTAACATCTTCAGGAATGCCGGCCTTTATTATTACGCCGGCAACAATACCGATGATCAGTGCCGCGATAGTCAGGAAGAGCATCGACCGCTCCATCTGCCCGGTGAGGATGCGCACCTTATTTGTTCCGTTCCTGTAAGAGAATTTCAGCTTCTCACCCTGGGACTTCAGAAGGATCGACCGAATCGCCATCTGCGCTTCCTCATCGCCCATGTCGCTCATGCTGTCTTTGCCGTCCGGTGCAGCAGCGTAAGGATCATACTCTTTGCCCCTGATGGTCAGTGATACTTCCGTATCTCCCATCATGCGCCTGACCTGAACGCGCATATACGCACCTTCATCCGCACTGTCCAGAAGCTGCGAAGATACTTCTTCTGCTATCAGCACGGTGCGCATGACAAGTTTTTTGTCTATGCCGAGTTCACGAAGTGAAGTCTCGATAAACTTGAGAATGCCTGCCAGAGCACCTTCATCACCGGCATCAAAACTCATTTTCCTGTTCATTATCCGTTTCCTTGGCATTGTTACTCTCCGGGATATGGTAAGTGCTCGAGCGAGTCATCCTTACGGGAATACAGCTTCCCGTCCTTGGAATAGAAGGCCGGATTGTCATCAGAGCACTCAACGTTGATAAGCACGCGATAGAATATGATGCTTCCGTCATCCTGCTCTACGCCGATATGCATGTACGGATCCACAGCATCCTTGGAATATATATTGGTATAGATCTTCTTGATATTCCTGCCCATCTTCAAAGTAAATACAATATCATCCTGATATACCGGAACGTCATATTTATCGAGGTCACCCGTGTTCCATACGACCAGATCATCAGGGCCCTCTATACTGAACGGATTCGGAACACCGGTACCCGTGAACCCGCCGAGCTGTGCAACTATAGTATTATCCGAATAATTATCGGGAATGTCGATCACGGTGTTGTCAGGATCTCCGTTCCACCGGTAAGTACGGACAAAACACTCGCTGCCCGAATCCGAGATTATAACAGTGTAATCCCCCATCCTGGCGCTGTTCGAACTTGAGTAACCCGTACAGCCGCTCAAGACCGATACGGCGATGGCGGTTAAGATCATCAGGGCACATACTCTTCTCACCGGCGTACACCTTCCTTTCCTTATGCGTTCAAAGCCATTTCTTGTGCTTGAAAAAGATCAGGCTTACAATAACGATCAGTACGCTGACCCCGATCACTATCGGATACGCTGCCGGTGAACCAAGCTCCGGCATATAAACGAAGTTCATTCCGTACCATCCCGCAATCAGCGTAAGCGGCATGAAGATGCTCGTGATGACAGTAAGGATCGTCATTATCCTGTTCTGTCTGAGGTCGAGCTGAGCCTGATAGAGATCCCTTATCTGTGCCGTATAATCCGATAATGACACGGTCATATCATACAGAGTCTGTACCCTCTGGCATACGAGATGGAAATATCTCTCGTTATCCTCGTTGAAGAATTCGTTCTCGTTCTCCTCCAGTTCCTGGCACAGGTCAATGAGCTGTGCATAATGGATCCTGAGGTCTCTCAAGTCACTCCTGATATCCGACAGTTCCCTGACAGAATCTTCCGCCTCACCCTTAAGTATGTCGACTTCCATGGCATCAAGCTTGCCGTCATACGTCTCAATTATCTGATAATCCCTGTGTATTATGCTCTCCAGGAAATCATAAAGAAATCTCTCAAGGCAAGGGTTGACGTACTTCTTTGTCTTGGCGATCTTCTCAATTATGCGGGAGGCAAAGCCCTCATCATCTATGAACACCACGCCCTTCTCATCGAGCGCAAAGGCAAACTTGTGATTGGCACCTGATATATTCTTGCGGCTCGGGATGGAGAAAGTTCCCGTCAGCGAATCGAAATTCACCTCTGCCCGGGTGCTTGTGATCTCTTCGATGTTGATGTCCCACTCGATTCCCATGTCGAACTTCCTGTTGGAGTCTGTCCACTCCTCGGAGCCGATCACCGCTATATACTGAAAAGGTATATTCTCAAACGTAGTAGGCTCGAATTCCTCGATCCTCTCACCGATCCTGTAATACATTACGCCTCTCCTCTCCCAGCATATACAGAGTTTACCATAACATCCCTTTACTGTGTCTTCCCGTCACATATCATTTCTGCAAGATCATT
>CADBNJ010000154.1 GCA_902795955.1 Oscillospiraceae bacterium | reverse complement strand
CGTAAGAAAACAATACCATACATCATATTCTTTGCCGTTTTTGCCGCGATCAGTTTATTGCTGTTCTGGAAATGCCGCTACGGTTTTCCGGCGGATGAGGCCATGTACATTGCCATTCCGTTCAGGTTCATTACCGGTGACATACCTGTCCTGCATGAATGGAATCCTACGCAGATAAGCTACTTATGGCTTCATCTTCCGATATGGTCATTTCTTAAGATAAACGGCGGCGTTACAGGGATCTATCTGGCATTCCGCTATATGTTCACATTCTGCTGGATATCGTCATCTCTGTTCCTGTTCATGAGAATGCGCAAGATAAGCTTTGCCGGTGCCGCAGCAGCCTCGCTCACATTGCTGATATATGTTCCCTACGGCGTAATGGCCCTGTATTACAACACAATATGCCTTATGACTCTCACGGCCTCATCTGCCATATTCATAACTGCGGAGAGACACCTGAGACTGCAGTATATGCTTGCAGGATTCCTGTATGCCATAGCCGTAACATGCTGTCCTTTCCTCGCCGTAGGATACATTGCCGTTCTGGTGAATATGCTGATCCGCAGAAGATCCGAACTCGGCAGGCTCGGATGGGCAACGGCAGGCATTTCCGTATGTGCGGTAATCTTCATGATCTACTATTGCTGCCGTTCATCTTTGGGAGAGGTATTGCATTTCCTTCCTTACCTGGCAGGCGACAGAGAGCATCCTATCGTCTTCACCGACAAGATCATTACGTATTTCACCTCGTTGGGGTTCTCCTCTATTGCCGTATTACCGGTCCTGTTCATCTTCTCAGTTATGCTGATCTACACTGTGGTCAGGAAGGACGAGAAGGTAATACGCATAGGATTTGCTGCAACATGCGTCCTTGTCCTGATCCTGCAGGCAGCCTATCTGATGAGCAACAGCTATATCAATAATTACATGATCGCCCCGTGCCTTCTCGGACTATACTGTTCGATCCATAACAGAGATGATGTCACAGGCAAGCTGTTCCGCTCATTCTGGATCCCCGGCCTTCTTTATACTGTCTGCATCCACTTCTCGTCAAATCTCGGATTCACGTCCATTGCATCCGCGGCAACAGTTATGACTGTAGCATCGGCCGTAATAGCAGCGGGATTCATCCGGGACAGATTCAATTCAAAGCCCTTAATAATCGCACTGGTCTCAGTGGCATTATTACAGTTCTCAATTCAGCTGTATTTCAGAATAACATTCACTTTCGCCGAGCCGGACATCAAACACATGGATCAGATCATCGATCACGGTTCCGTCAAAGGCCTTCATTTGAGCAGCAACAGAGTATTCTACTATGACCTGATGATGCTCGATACAGAGGCTCTGAGAAGCGATGACATTGACAGAGTGCTTATTGTCTCGCCGGAACTATGGATGTATCTTGACACCGGCAAAAAGATCGGTTCATACACCTGCTGGCTTCCCGTAATCGATGAATACACCGTAAAGAACCTTGCTGAGTACTACGGGCTGTTCCCGGAGATGCGGCCGGATGCGGTTTATGTGGAAGCGTACTACAGCGATCTGGTCCCTCTGATAAAGGAATTAGGCTATGACGGCGGTCATACGATCACGAACGGTTATATCCTATACCCTTCAGATCATGCGGGCGGCAAATAAAAAGAGGAACGGTACCTGCCCGTTCCCCTTCGATCATCAAACTCTCAACGATTACGGGATGTAATCCAGAGCGATCTTGTAGATAACGCCCTTCTTGAATTCGAATTCGAACTCCTTCGAACCGAGGTACTGCTCAGACTTCTTCTTGTATGTGTAAGTATCTGTGTAGTATCCGTTATCTCCGTCATAGTGCTGTACGCCGTCATCAGGCTTGCCTGCTGTTGCCTCAAGCTCAGCCATTGTGATGTCGAGCGGGAAATCAAAGCTCAGGTTGGCACCGTTCTGATAACCGGAATCAAGGCTGGGCAGATAGATCCTGTAGATCGTACAATCCTTCATGGGCTTCTCTGAATCAGACAGGTTCATAACGTATACCTGAGCGCTCCAGAACTTATCAAGCGTGATGCCGAATCCGTTGAATGACTGACTGTTCTTCTTGAGCATCTCATCCTTATACTTCAGATCGCTCTCATCGAAAGGAACGCCGTCATCGATCATCTCCTGAAGTGTTACCTGACCGAGTGTGTACTTCTTGCCGTTTACAAAGAAGTGCATATCATCGAAATCAACAACCTTGCCGACAAACTGCGCACGCTCTGCAGATGTTGCTGTAGGCTCAGCAGTTGTTGACTCTGTTGTCTCCTCACTCTTCTCTGTTCTCTCTGTCTTCTCCGTTGATTCTGATGTCTCAGATGTATCAGATGTCTCATCATCTTCTGTCTCTTCTATCGTCTCATCATCATCATCATCGTCGTCCGAACGCTTGCTGCTCTTGTTGCAGGCTGCGATAGACAAGACCATGCAGAATGCCAGAAGGACAGCAATAATCTTCTTCCTCTTCATTTCTACTTCTCCCTTTTTTGTAATTCTTGCAAAAGCATGCATATTATACATCATTTCGAACAGGTGTAAAGTCAAATATACTTGTGCTTGAAAGCACCTGCGTCTATTGCGTAAAGTTCTTCGCCGAGCCTGTCCGATACCTCTATCAGCATTCTCTCATATGTACACTGCAGCGGTGAGACACGGTTCTCGTCTCCCGTATTCATCCTGTTGGAGCATCCGCATGAGTTTGTGCATCTGTTCACCAGATCACATTCCCTGCACGATTCGGGGGTTGATGACCTCCCGGCTATCTCTGCCGCCTTCTCCTCATTCACACCATCATACACATTACCCAGCAGATAGTCCTTATCGCCGATGAAAGAAGTACACGGATACAGATCACCCGCCGGTGTCACCGGCATCTGTCTGATGCCAAGGTGGCACTTGCGGGCAGGATTCCTGCCGCTGATGCACTCCGCTATCTTGGAATCTATCGGGGATACCCTGAACATATCGCCCTGAACAAAAAGCTCTTTGATATATGCGGAAGTCTTATTAAGTTCTTCTTTGAGCATTGCCAGGTGCTCATCGGTCCAGTGAACCTTGCGTCCGTATGCTATGACTATGGAGACACGCCTGAATCCGATATCGTGAAGATACTTTACGGACTCGGAATAATACGGCACTGCCTGAGGTGCTATCGTAGCCATTGCTATCGAATCCGGCATATGTCTGAGAAGCAATTCCGCCTTCTCCCTGACAATACCGGAAGTCGGGCTTCTTCCCTTATCAGCAAATCTTCTGCACACATCCTGAGCCTTGCCGTCGAATGAAAGCCCGATCACCATCTTTGCTTTCTGTGCCCTCAGAAGGAATTCCTCATCGAGGAGCGACCCGTTAGTCGTCATCTTACAGTCAAAAAGTATACCCGTGTCAGCAGACTTCGCCTCACAATAATCCAGAGCCTTATATATAAGTTCCTTCCTGAGAAGCGGCTCACCTCCGAAGAAGCAAAGACCTGCCCTCCTCCCTCTTGAGAAGGCGAGATCGCAAGCCTTATACAGCACCTCCTCAGACATGTCCCGGGGGCATTTCTCCCGTATGCAGTAACTGCAATCCATATTGCAGTTGTCAGTCAGATGAAGTGTCAGATTCATTAGCCGGGATCCACTACAGCAACATCGCCGTCAAGTTCAACGATATCCTCTGTACCGGATGTCTCAGACGTCTCGATGCAGATCGCTTCACCTTCAAGATCTGCCGGCGTGTCTGTGCAAGCCGTGAGCGATGCCGTCATCATTACTGCTGCAAGGCCGACGGCATACAGCGGTTTTCTGTAATTCTTCTCGGGTTTGATCTTCATTTCATTTACCTCCGGAATGTTCTATACCATTAATACAACCGGGAACGAGATTATGTTGCAGGGAAATACAGATTCATATCAAGATCTTTGATCTCATTGGTGCTGACCGAACCGTCAGCACCTTCGTATACATTGACTAGTCTCAGCTTATAGTTAATGGCAGGGCTGACCGGATCCCGCGGTTCTGCCAGGCAGATCACGGCATGATTTGTTCCGTTTACAGTCTGAGATCCCAGATAGATCACGGGAGTATATAATTCTTCCGCCGATCCGTTCACTTTATCTATTACGGAGATTATGCCGTCCGTGACGGATGTGCTCTCCGCGGCAGACCACGAACCCGGTGCATCCGCCGCTCCTTTGCCGGGCCATTCAAGATCGGAATCACCGGTATAAGTTACGGCATCCTGATAGCTCTCGTTAACACATACAAGCTTATATGTTCCCTGCGTCCTGCACAGATAACAATGATCAAGTCCTTTATTTGACCTTGTGGCGACAGAGGCCAGAAGCTCATATTTCTTGTCAGGATGCTCTGCGACGGCAGAATCAAAGATCAGCCTGTCTTCTTCAGTTACGGCGATCTCTTCAGGTACTTCCCAGTCTCCTATGGTATCCATATCCTGATCCGGTGAACCGTCCGGAGCAAACCCGTTGCCTCCGGGAGACTGCGGACCTTCCATATCTATCGTGACTCCGCTTCCGTCAGATGTAATCTGCTTGCACGAAGTAAGCAGGCATGCCGCCGACAAAACGGCGCACAGAACACATACCCCTGTTCTCTTTGTTATCATAAAAACCTCCGGCATATCGAATCTCTACTATTATAAATGAGAAAGCCTCAAAACAAAACATAACACACTCCCCTGTTTATGCTAAAATAAACAAAACGCCGGAGGCTGACATATGAGATTATCCGATCTGCTTACATTTGACGACATAGTTATTCAATGCCATGACAATCCCGATGCGGATGCGCTTTCGTCAGGATTTGCAATATATAAGTACCTTGTCAATTCCGGCAAGAGCCCTGAATTCATCTACCGGGGGATCAATGAGATAACCAAGAGCAATCTGAAGATCATGATAGAGAAGCTCGAGATACCCGTAAAGTATTGTCCGGATTATGACAGAGTACCGTCACTTCTGATCACTTGTGACTGCCAGCAGGGCGAGCGTAATGTCACTCCCACCAAAGCTGATAATTACGCTGTGATCGATCATCACAAGGTAATGGGGCATCTCCCTGCCATGGCTGAGGTAAGGAGCGGAGTCGGAAGCTGTGCCACCGTCGTATGGGACATGATCAGATATGAGGGAATGGATGTGAATTCCGACAGGAAGCTGGCTACCGCGCTCTACTACGGGCTATACACGGACACCAACCGTTTCTCCGAGATCTCTCACCCGCTGGACAGGGATATGATCGAATATCTCCAGATCAATAAGAGCCTCATCACCGAGATGAGCAATTCCAATATCTCGCTGAGAGAACTCGAGATCACAGGCAAAGCGATCCTCGAATTCGAATATCACGAAGACAACAGATATCTCATAATAAGGTCAGAACCGTGCGATCCGAATATCCTCGGAGTCATAAGCGATTTCGCAATGGAGACGGCAGGTGTGGATGTTTGTCTTGCATATTACGAGAGCCCGAGCGAGATCAAATTCTCGGTAAGATCATGCGTTAAGGAGGTTCACGCCAATGAACTTGCCGCATTCCTTGCTGAAGGTATAGGCGGAGGCGGCGGCCATGTATTCAAAGCCGGAGGTTCGATAAGACCTGAACTTATCAGCAAGCCTGCTTCAGACGTACTGTCGTTCAGGCTGCGCAATTATTACGACACTTATGAGGTCCTGTACGCCAAGACTACAACGCTCGATACGACGGACATGCACCTTTACACGAAGCTGGAACAGAAGCTCGGCACCGTAAGACTGAGCGATGTCTTTCCCGCAGGTTCTGTCGCTGAGGTCAGAACTCTTGAGGGAGATGTTAATGTAACTGTCAACGAGGATACGTATCTCATGATAGGGATCGAGGGTGAGATCTACCCGATCACCGAGCAGAAGCTTATGAACAGCTATACTTTCACCGGATTCCAGTTCTCCCGCGAATTCGAATATGAACCTTCCATAAGGAATACCGCGACCGGTGAGATCAAGCCGGTAATGCCCTATGCCAAGACTGTCATCAGTCCTCCGGGAACGGCCAGGATCTTCGCGAAGCCACTCGGACACGCCGTCAAGCTCTTCACCGCATGGGATGACGAGAAATACTATTCAGGCAACATAGGCGATTATATCGCCGTCAGAGAAGACGATCCGCACGATATCTACATCATCAAAGGCAGGCTGTTCGATTCCCTCTATAAGAAGATCAGATAAGACCGTACTGCCTCTTCATCTCTTCAGACATCTCTTCTCCCTGAAGGATCTTCTCTGCCTTCGCTTTGAGATCTTCCAAAGTGTAGTGCTTGAAGTAACCCATCTTGTACTTCTCCTCGGATTCGTAAGACATCGTAATGAACCTGTCTGATTCTTTTGCATATCCGAGACAGCTCTCTATGAAAGCATATTCGATCCATCTGTCAGTCTCAACGATAGACAATGAACCTTTCCTTGTAATATAGAGCATCCCTGATTCGTCATGGAACTCCATATTTGCCTTGGCTGCAACATTCGTATAGATAGTTGTCTCGGAGCTGCCTTCGATATCACCGGTATCTGCATTGTAGCGGAATATCTTACCGTTATCATAATAAACTACGAGCGTCTCGTAATCCTTATCCTTGAACTTATGGAAAGCCATGCTGATAACATTCATTCCGCTGCCCGGTAAAGTCTTTACAGTCTCTCCCTGACTGTTCATGATATAAACACTGTTCAGCTTCCCGAAAGCAATACGCGTGCCGTCTCCGTTCTCAACAACGCACGGCGGATTGGCATCATCGTGTTCATAATCAAGAGGCTTAACGGTCTCACCTTCAATGTTGATCACATAGTATCCCGTTCTGTCATTCAGATAGATCAGACCGGAAGCCGGCAGATAGAACAGCTCGCAGTCATTGGACGGCTTAAAGTCAAGCTCGCATGAATGCTTACGCTCGTCAGTGATGTTATAAAGGCTTATGCTTACCTTGCCGTCACCGTCATCCACATAAGCTAGGTTATTATTGGCGTACCGGGCGGACAGCTGAACATCATAGTAGGAGTTACCCGACATCAGCACCTTGTCATCAACGGATCCGCTGTCGATACTTACTGTATACAGATGAAGCTCATGTTCGTGTGTTCTGACAACATACACGTTATTGCCGTCAATGCCGGCGACTGAAGATGAATCCAGTATGTCATTTTCCGCAAAGACCGGTATGGTCTTGATGTACTCGCATTTGCCGATATCATAGATCAGCAGGTCAGATTCACTCCCGTTCTCCTGAAGGATGGCCAAAGTGCTGCCGTTGATCTTGTATTCTTCAGGGAACAATGTGAAGCCGTTCTGATCATCGAAGGGCTGCCACTCATCGTCACAGACTCCGGTATTATAGAATAAGATCCTGTGGCCTTCCTTAACGGTAATATACACACCTCCTCCGACCTCGGCCTTTGTAATATTCTCCGCAAACTCATCAAGGTATGCATATGCGTCAGTTGCCGTTGACAGAGGCGTTGCAAGACCGCCGCCCCTTGTGATGTATATCGGAACACCGTTTCCGTCTACGTCGCTGGAATCGATTATCGGAGAGTAAACATGTCCCTCATGGATAACCGCCCCTGTGCTGATATTCAGTATCACCGCAGTATCGGCATGATAGTAAGAAACTGCATTTTGG
Organism: Oscillospiraceae bacterium; assembly: GCA_902795955.1. GTDB lineage: Bacteria > Bacillota > Clostridia > Saccharofermentanales > Saccharofermentanaceae > Saccharofermentans. The sequence goes on along the minus strand of CADBNJ010000154.1, from coordinate 908 downwards.
CCCGGAAGAGGAAGGAAACTGCTGTTCACCATTACACCGGTGCTCGTCATATCATGTTCCCAGCGTTTGGCAAGTGATGAAGCATCATAACATGTGATTGTATTATGATCCTCCATCAGTATGGTCCTGCCGCTGTAGATCATGGATGTGCCGGTGTCGGTCACGGGCGATGCGGTAACGATATGATCATTATCTGCCCATGCCATGTCTGCAATACGGTTCGGAAGCACTTCAGTGTACGTCCATTTCTTTGTCTTCAGGTCAAACAGACCGGCTTTGTAACCGTTCCCGTCGGGGTCATATACGGTTGCCGCTAACTTGCTTCCGTCAGGAGAAATAATATGCTTGTAAAACCTCGGACCGACAATAGATCCTTCATCATAATTGATAACATCCTTTATATCGCCTGTGCCGGGATCAAAAATATACAGATCATCTCCGAGCGTATCACTGTTTGCCACTGACAGCATTACAGATCCGTCAGGCATCTCAATTATGTTCACATCCGTGGAGAACCTGTTTACGCCCGTGTCATATGACCATTTCTTGCTGCCGTCGGGAATACTGTACACCGTGGCGTTCTTCGTGCCGAGAACCATAAGGCTGTTGTCGCCAAGGAAAGCCATATCCGTTATGTCGTTCTCCATTCCGTTCATGACCTGCTGATGGTCTTCCACTCTCCACACGATTATGTTATTGACTTTGTCTCTTCCTGCAAGGTATTTGCGGTCAGCAGACAATACAAAGTCCGCAACCTCATTCTGCATCTGATAATCCCAGACAGAGTCTATCCCGGCGCCGTCGAGCTGTTTGTATGCAAGAGTTGCCACGGTAAGCGCCTTGATCGATTCGGGTATCACCGGACGGTCATCGTCATCTGAAGCCGGCAGAGACGCAAGCGCAAGCTG
>CADBNJ010000153.1 GCA_902795955.1 Oscillospiraceae bacterium | reverse complement strand
CTTTCGCGGAGAATCCGGACGTAATCCAGCCAAAATTCTCCGCTCCAGTAACGCCACTGGCGTTCTTTTGCGGAGAATCCGGACGTAATCCAGCCAAAATTCTCCTCTCCTGTAACGCCACCGGCGTTCATCTGCGGCGTTCTTTCGCGGAGGATCTTGCCGTAACCCGACCGCGACCTGTCCGGCGGCCGGGCCGCGGCAGCTTAAGTGACCAGCCTTGCCATTCTGCCGGGCAAGCAGACCAGACTTGTCATTCTGACAGCCGGAATACTCACAAACAAACCGCCCCCAAGCCCAAAACCGCCCCGTCTGATCTCTCAAGCGGGGCGGTTCTGTGTGTATATGAGTACGAAGGATCAATGCTGATTAAGTAGTGATATCCTCATATCTGACATTCTTCAGATATACAGTTGATGTATATCCGCGTTTGCCGAGGTTGAATTCAAGTCTTGCGAAGTTATCATCCTTGGTGTCTGACGTGAATTCAAAAGTATATGTCTGCCAGTCGGTGGTGACATCCTTGGGCGTATCGGGATAGTACCTGTTCCAGCCGTTGTTGGGGGCTGTAACCGCTACTACGATATCGCGTGCTTCGTCTGCCTTGGCATCGAATGTGACGCGGTATGTGTGGCCCTTGAGCACGGGCATATCTGCCTGCAGGAACTGTACGGAATACTCTTCCGTGCCGCAGTTGGTGGAGGAGATGATCGCCATGTTATTCTCGATCTTTGCCTCACCCTGACCGTCGAAGAAGAGAAGGAACTGCCAGTCTTTGTCATCTGTAAGATCCTCCGCAGTTGCGAAATCGCCGTTGTAGACATAGTTGCCGTCTGCGAGAGGCTCCTTGAAGACCATCGGCGGCTTCTCAACGTTTGTGTCGTAGGAAGGCTTCTGATAGACGCGGACATAGTCGATGAGGAACTCCGCCTTATCGAAGTTGGTAGTGGCGTCAGGGTTGCCGGGCCAGTCACCGCCGACTGCGAGGTTCATCTGTACGAAGAAAGGCTGATTGAACGGTGCAGGGTAGGGCTTGTCGTCCTGACCTTCCTCTGCCGTGAACCAGTCGTTGACTGTGAGGACGAGTTCGTCGTCCGTGTAGAAACGCATTTCGCCGGGCTCCCACTCGACGGAGTAGATATGGAAGTCAGCCGAGAATGATGAGCTGTCGAGCTTGAGGGTGCCCTGCTGCTCGGCGTGGGGCTCACCGTAGTGGATCGTGGAGTAGGAGATCGTCGTGTCGTTGCCGAGGCTCTCCATGATGTCGATCTCGCCGCACTTGGGCCACTGGCCGTAGAAGCTCTCGTCCTTGGGCATCATCCATGCAGCGGGCCACAGACCCTGTCCTTCGGGTACTTTGGCGCGGATAACGACCTTGCCGTACTGGAAGTCTGCCTTGTTCTGTGAGTTGACTTTGCCTGATGTATAGTAGGGCTTGCCGTTTTGTTCTGTCTTGATGGCTTTGAGTACGAGGTTGCCGTCCTTAACAAAGACGTTCTCTTCGGAATCCCTGTACTCCTGAAGCTCGTTGTTGGTCCATCCGGGTTCGCGGACTTCGCGTGTCCAGATGTCTGTATTCAAAGTGTTGCCGTCGAACTCGTCGCTCCACAGCAGGTTGTAGCCTTCGAGCTCGGGTGTTGGAGTCGCGGGCATGGTCGGTGCGGATGTCTCTTCCTGAGACGAGGAAGGTGTTGAGGTCTCACCGGTTCCGGCGCATGACGTCAGCATCATGAGCGCTGTCACACCGCTTACCACGGAACATAGGATCTTGTTCTTATTCATAAATGTCCCTGCCTTTGTGATTGATTCTGATTGATTACGATTAACATACCATACTACAGGGAACGTGTATGTACTTTTTATGACTTAAATTATCTTTTGATGATATAATTACTTCATGAGTACGCGCAGTAACAAAATCTCATACCAGGAGTTCTTGAACAGGGATTACAGGATGATCCACGCTTCTTTGCTGCCTGAGAAGGATTTCTACAATTCCATAATGCTCGGTGACATCAGCAAGGTGCGCAAGCTGTGCAGGGACAGATTCCATGAGAAGGAAGGACTCGGCAAGCTGGCTGAGGACGATCTGCAGAATATCAAGTATCATTTCGTGATCACCACGGCGCTTATCGCAAGGATATGCATTGAGGGCGGTATGCAGCTGTCCGAGTCATTCAGCATGAGTGATTATTATATTCTCCTGGCGGATCAGGCAGGGTCTGTGGAGGAGATATCTGAGCTTCATGGAGAGATGGCCCTTGCTTACACGAAGCGCATGAGGGAGATCGCAAGGGGAGACACTTTCTCACGGCACATTACGATGTGTGTTGACTACATAATGGAACATCTGGATGAGCGCATCAGGGTCGATGATCTGTGCGGAGTATGCGGTCTGTCCGGGGGGTATCTGTCGCGATTGTTCAAGGCTGAGACCGGCGTCAGCATCAGCCGCTTCATTCTGATCAAGAAGATAGAGACGGCGCGCAATATGCTTAAGCATTCCGACTATCCGATCATGTGGATATCCAATGCACTCGCTTTCCCGAGCCAGAGCTATTTCACCAGGGTATTTACCAAGGAGTGCGGTGTGACTCCCGGCAGGTTCAGGGAGTAATGATCATTTCGCTTCGCCGATGACGAGATCTATGCTGATGTCGCGGCGCCCCTTGTGCGTCTCGCTGTAATCCACCAGGAGTGCAGATGCCCCTTCCGCCGCTCTGCGGTACACGGAGGCCTTTGCCTTGTAACGTGAGATATTGCCGTTGGGGCAGAGGATACTGACATACCTGCCCGTACTGTATCTTGTCCTGCTGACGTCCCGTGACACCACACGGCACCTGCTTACAGCGTACTTCTGCGCTTTTATCTTCTTATATCTGTCCATGTCAGTGATCGCCACACCCAGTCCAACGACAGCAATGATGATCCCGAAGATCACCGGCGTGATGCCGTAGTAATTGCCGTCCATAATGATCATCGCGATCCCCAGCGCGGCGGATGCGCATGCAAACAGGAAGAAAAACACGGATGCAATGATATTGGATATCCTGATCCTTCTGATAAAGCGAAATACGATCTCATGTTCGTCTGCAGTAGGCGTTGACCAGTTCACGATGACCTCCCGGTATCACGGATGTGATAATTATACCACATCATATAAAAGAGGCCGGATTCTTGCGCTTCCGGCCTCAGTTGCAATTCTTACAGGTTCTCAGTTCTTATAGGTCGTTCACGTCACCATCAGTGATGCCCGCAGCCACTTGCGAGCGGACTGAAAAAGTTGATATATAGCAATGTGTGATAGCTCAATGCCCTGGCCCGGAACTGCTTTGAGCACGAGCGGGCGCGAATACAAATTGTGTGAAAAGTCAAGCTCGCAGCCACTTGCGAGCGGACTTCCGCAGGTTTTGGCGCCGGGATGAGCACCTGTAAGTATAATGTGATGTAAAGCGAACGCCAAAAGCGAGGACTGTAGCGAGCAAGTAGCCTGCGGGCTCTATTTGCCTTCCAGCTCCTCCAGCATTGTCAGGAAATCGATCTTCTCGAGATACTGCATATCCTCAGTTGTCAGTTTGTTCTGTTCGGGTTCGGTAATGTTTTTGATTAAGATTTCATCCATAGCTGCCCACCTCACTGTTCTCCATTCTACGATTAAGTTGCGGAATATTATGTGACATTGTCAGGTGAGGGTGGTTTTTCGGCAGAATGCAGAAGAGGAGATGGATATTTTTGACACTTTAGCTAATTCTAAGAATGTGTTTTTTGAGGTAAAATGCCGCACAAAAAAAGCACCCGCCGGGAGTGCTTTACTTGTTTTCCATCTCTTCGAGCATCGTCATGAAATCTATAAGCTCAAGCTCCTCGAAGTCTTCATAGGACAGTCTGCCGAGTGGAGTGATTACCGCTGAGGACTGCTTTCGCACGGCCGCCGCGCCGCGTTCACCGCGGACATTGCGTTCATTGATATTATTGACATTCTCCATAACGTCACCGCCTTCGCTTTGTTGGTATTATTCTAATATTCTTCGGTGTTCGTTATGTTATCCTTGTGTGTCAATAATTTGTCAAAAAAGACTACTGGATGTAAACTATCGCGCTCCTGCGGAATGCCCTGACGATCCTGATGATTGCCAGATAGATGAGACCCAGAGAGTATACATAGACCAGTATGTCGATACTGTTTACGAAGATGACACAGATGACGGCTATCAGGATGTTGCCGATGCCCTGTATCATGTCAGTTCTCCAGGATGAATAGCCGTCCTTCCTGTTGCGTATGGACCTGATCATGTCGATGCCGCCCGAGATCGCGTGGCCGGCGGTGAGGTAGATGAGGATCACCGCTTTGGCTTCGCTGAATATGGTCATGGCGAAGAAGCCGAGATCGAACAGGAAAACACCGTAGAACATGATTATCTTTCCGCCGACCATATGCTGAGCCATCGTCAGATAATAGATGATGTAACGGGCTCCTCTGATGAGGAGAAGGGCTGCGGCAATGAATCCGATGAAGATAAATGCGATCTCCGGAATGAGGATGGCGAACATGGCGAACAATATCACCACGATGCCGCTTATTACGTTCCACACACGTTTGATCTTGCCCATTATTTGCCCTCTATATGCTTTACAAGTCTCTTGAAGTCTTTCATGCCGCCGAATCCCTTCTTGTTGTAATCGACCGACACTCCGGCCAGTCTGTTGCCGGACTTATATATCTGATTTGTCACCATGCTCTTCTGAGCCAGAGCCGCGATTATAAACTTGCCGAGGAAGGTGAGATAATGCTTGCCCTTCGGCGCATTCCTGTACTCCTCCACATAATGTGTCTCATCGAAATCAGGGATCTCCTCTCCCGACAGTTCCTCACCCAGAGCCTTCCAGTCGGCTCTGGAATCAGTCTGCCTTGTGGTAAGGATCTCCTTTATCCGTGTCTCCCACGGGGCCACATTGCCCTCATCATATCTGCCCGTCTCGAAAGCCTCCTCTTCGCCTCTCAGGTATCTCATTGCATATACCATCTGGCAGAATGCTTTGTAGTACTCGGCCGGATTATCCTTGAGACACTCCCTGTAATTGTCCCATGCCGGCATGTACTTATACCTGATGAAGCTGTAGTCGGGGAGATGGCCGGCCCTGCCGTGACCGAGGTTCATGATAGTCGTCTCGCTTACATTGTAGATCGTATTTGTGTATTTCCCGTTCTCTATGTCATCCGCCGCGCCCGGATTATGGCCGAACCTGATCTTGCGCTCCGAACCGTCAGGCATGATCTCGAAGAAATAGCTTCCTGTATTATTGATTACCATCGACGGTGTTCCGGCAAAATTGCGGTGTGCCCATGTATCGGCCAGAACGTGCATGGCAACGCCCGCTGCGTGCAGATCCTTGCCCTTGGCAAGCTCGACTGTTCTGGAGACCAGGTCACTGTCGGGCGCGCATATCAGGCGGTATTTGTTTTTGTAATGCTTGAACAATGCTTTGACGGGGGCATACAGGTCTCCGGGCAGGAAATGGAATGACGCCCATATCCTCGTGATGTCCTGAAGCCCCAATATATCGGTGTTTACGTCCAGCAGCTCGGTCGCCGACTGTGTCGTTGCAGCCTGCAGAGGAGCTTTGATCTGCGCCAGGAAAGATCTCGTGCAGCAGTCAACGAACTGTGCGCAGTAGCAGATATCGAGGCTCTCTTCGTGGGAATAGCCCGCTATGAATGCCGCACAGTATGTCGCATAGTAATGGAAGTCAAGCTGCATTCCCGCCTCCTTTTTGTTTGCAATTATGCGACACGATTATCAGTTCAAGAAGGATAAAGAGAGAGGTCAGTTCCACAAAGAATGATACATAATCCCTGATGCCCTGATTATCCATCGTGACAATGTCAACGGCGATCTCGATGAGACCCCACGCATTGAAGAGAAATACGATGATGGCCACAACGATATATTTGCGGCTCCTGG
>CADBNJ010000152.1 GCA_902795955.1 Oscillospiraceae bacterium | reverse complement strand
CATTCTGAGATCTGAAATACGAGGTACCGATGGTTTACCGTTTACCGTACGCAGCAAACATGTTCCGGTAAACCCGGTTTTGTTCACAAAGTTACTGCGTGCGCAGCATACTGCTCAATCTACTCTGCAAGGATTGAGCTCTACTCAATGCCCGCCAACAGACTTGTTTGCTACGGTCCTCGGTTTGGCGCCCGCATTTTGCATCATGAAAACTTGAATGTGCCCGTTCCGGCACCAAACCTGCGGAAGTCCGCTCGCACAATCCGTACATAATCTCAAGAATTCAGCGCTGATCCTTATTCTTCCAGTATGCCAGTTGCGAGAGCCATCCGTCGTACTGCTGACGGCGTTCATCATCAGCGGTACCTTCAGGATTCGGCATATGATCCATGAGGAAATCGAGCAGGGCATCTTTGGAGACATATGTGAATTTCCCGTCTGTGTAACACCATTTACAGTAATCCTCATTGAAAGACCGGTCCTCTTCCCTGCTGATATTCTCATCCTCCGTCAAAGGCATTCCGCAGCACTGGCAGAAAAGTTGCCTGGGGCTCCCAAGCAGCGTGTTTATGGACACATTGAACTCACGTGAGAGGATCTTCAGAGTCTCGTTATTAGGCTCCGTCTCACCGGTCTCCCAGCGGCTTACAGCCTGCCTTGTCACCAGCACCCTTTGGCCGAACTGCTCCTGCGTCAGATTGTTGTCTTCACGGATCTTCTTCAGTATATCTTTGGTAGTCATGATAGATCTCCTCCATTTGTTTGATGCCCTGATTATGCTTCATTACTGTCGCGCATACAAGCAACCCGCTGTTGACATGACAAAAGCCGCCCGGTAACCCGCTGTCATCCGATGATGTTCTTCACTGCAACTATCCCCAGCGGCATGTACATAAACAGAAGATTCAGACGCTGCCATAAGCCCTCGTTTGCTATGACTGTCCCTGACAGTTCTTCTTTATCGGACATAACAAACAACGTGAAAAACAGCAGCGCAAGCACAAAGCATGCTATACTGATCCCGCCTGTTACACCGTCTTTGACCTTAAATGACAGGATCGCCGTCAGCAATGGCACAAAAAGGAAAAGCATGAATCCGGTGACAGAACCGACTCCGTGGATCTTTGAGGACACCGTTACTTCATCCCTGGTCTCGTTAACGCTGAAGAAGCACGTAAATATACACGCACCCACTGCAAATACGGCAATGAAGACGGCAAGTGTTACAGTAAGTCCCCGGGATACCGGATAATATAACCTGAACAATGCGGGCAAGGCAAACACGAGAAGTACTCCCTCCAGCAACATCCAGATATTAAAAGGAAGCCTTACCGGGCTTTGGGGATTCCCCAGGGCACTTATCGACATCTTAAGAACGCTGTAACCTCTGTAGAATACGGGAAGCAAAAGAGATATGACAAGATCTCCCGCCATCGCAATAAGCAGTGCATACCAGCCTGTATTTATCAGAATATCCAATGAAGCCTCCGTCAACCGATCAACTGTCTTTATTTTACAGCGAATCCGCGCTAATAACCCGGGCAATTGTGAACTTTTAGACAATATTTTCCATTCGACATCAAAATATGCTTTCGCGGTGATAATATTGATGTACTGAGGAAAGAATAATGAGCAGGAATAATATAACAAGAACATTTGCGGCAATATTCAGCATGATACTGGCAGTGGCATTTATCGGGCCATGGGTGTCGTATGCGGACTCGAAGACGGTCCGTGTCGGCTGGTATGAATCGCCTTTCAACATTATCGATGAGAACGGAAGGCGCTCGGGATATGCCTATGAATACCAGCGTAAGATCGCGGCATATACCGGCTGGCAGTACGAATATGTCGAAGGCACGTGGACCGATCTTCTCGGAATGCTCGAGAGAGGCGAGATCGACATGCTGAGTGATGTCTCCTACACCAAGGAACGTGCCGAGAAGTTCCTCTACCCGTCGGTTCCCATGGGGCAGGAGAACTATTACATCTACAAGGACTCGACTAACCCGGACATCAGTTCCGATAATCTGTCCACGCTCAACGGCAAACGCATCGGCGTTACCAAGAACAGTATCCAGACGGGTATTTACAGGAATTGGGCAGAGAAGCGCGGGATCGATGCTGAACTGATAGAACTCGACATATCAGACAACGATTCCATCAAAATGCTGTTGAACGGCGAGCTCGACGCATTCGTCAGCCTGGACAGTTACGGCGATGTGGAACACATGACTCCTGTTGCGACGATCGGCTCATCGGATTTCTATTTCGCGGTGAGCAGTTCCAGGACCGATCTTCTTAACGAGCTCGAGCCCGCGCTCCTGGCGATCCAGGCAGAGGATCACTACTATACGGAACACCTCTACGATAAGTATCTGGATAATTCGGGCGCCGAGAGATACCTGAGTACAGACGAACTCGCGTGGCTCTCAGAACACGGCAAGATCCGCGTGGGATACCAGGATAATTATCTTGCTTTCTGCGCCAAAGATCCCGCCACAGGCAAACTGACAGGTGCATTAAGCGATTATCTCGATTATGCTTCCAAGGGAATAAACAACGCGCAATTAGAATTTGAACCAATAGCTTATCCGACAGCCGAAGATGCGATGACGGCTCTCAAGAACGGCGAGATCGACTGTATGTTCCCTGCCAATCTGACCGTGTATGACGGCGAGCAGATGGGCGTCGAGATGAGCCAGGCCATGATGAGCACGGAGATGCTGGCAGTAGTGCGCGCTGCTGATCAGCGTTCCTTCTTCCAGAAAGACAAGATAACCGTCGCCGTAAATGCCGGCAATCCCAATTACGACCTCTTCTTGAAAGAGCAATTCCCTGACTGGGGTTCCGCACACTATACCGACACGCCTACATGCCTCCATGCCGTTGCAAACGGCGAAGCCGACTGCGTCATAATCAGCAACTACCGTTACAGCAACATCGCCGATATCTGTGACAAGCTCAAGCTGACAACAGTATCGACGGGCGTGGTCATGGATTACCATTTCGCCATCAAAGACGGCAACACGGTCCTCTACTCCATAATGACCAAGGCAACCGGCGTAGTTCCCGCCTCTGTCGCACACTCGGCACTCAACTTCTATTCTACTGAGGATACAAAGGTTACATTCATCGAGTTTATCCGCAGCAACCTCGGAATAATAATGTCCGTTGTATCAGCAGTACTGCTGGTCTTCCTTCTCCTCTCCATCCGTAATGTAAGACTGATGCGCAAAGCGCAGCAGGGCAAGAAGCAGATCAGCGAACTGAACCATAGAGTCAATTACGATGCCCTCACTTCAGTCCGTAACAAGGGCGCCTTCACCGAATATGTCGGCAATGTCCAGACGAGGATCAGCGGCGGCGAACCGGTTAATGTAGCCGTCTGCATATTTGACTGCAACGACCTCAAGAAGATCAACGACAGGTACGGCCATGAGAAAGGCGATGAATACATCAAGAATGCATGCCACTTTATCTGCACCACATTCCGCCGCAGCGCCGTATTCCGCATCGGCGGTGATGAGTTCGCAGCGATCCTCATGAACGATGATTTCGCCAACAAGGACAGTCTTGTTGATGTTTTTGTGAATCAGCAGGAAGAGATCAGCGCCTCTGTATCTGACCCCTGGAATCAGCTTCATATCGCGATTGGCCTCGCGGTCTACACACCGGATACCGACGGTTCGATCGAAGATACAATCGAGAGAGCGGATCAGCTCATGTACGAGAACAAGAGGATCTGGAAAGATAAGAACGCCAGAGGCTGACTTACTCGCTACAGTCCTCTGTCCGTCCCGCCAGTCCGTGCACTTCTTTATTTTCTCACAAACCTGAACACGCCCGACTTCTCTTCAAGGGTAAGATTTGTGATATAGTCCAAGTATTTTTCAGCCACATAATCACTTTTGCCTGAAGCACTGATGTCATGAAGTATATCAGATGCTTCTTTCCGCCGTCCCTCCCCGAACAATCTGATAGCTTCGCCGAGCATGGGGCTGTTATTATGACGTCTTTCTCTTTCTTCCTCCGGAAGGCAGTCAAGAACCTCATAGATTTCCTTGACCTCATTTACTCCTGCGACCTGGACAAAGCCGAGATATCTGAGATCAAGAGACTCCGGATGTGTTAGCTTCTCAACCGTATCCTTGGAGACGAGCACCGCAGTTTTGTATTGTTTCGTGAGGCTCTCAAATCTTGAGGACAGATTGACAGTATCGGAGATGACCGTGCCTGAGAGGCGTTCCTCTTCACCGACAATGCCGATCTGCGCCATGCCTGTGTGTATGCCGATGCCTATGTTTATTGAATCTACACCTATTCTCTCAGCTGTACTGTGATCCAGAACGATAGCCTTATATAGTTCTATTCCGCTCCTGAGTGCATCGTCTGCATTATCGAAGAGTGCCATTATGGCGTCACCGATATACTTATCAATGAACCCGTTATTGCTTCGTATGATCGGGCCGGCCACGCCATAGATGATATTTACGAATTCGAAGTTCTCCTTAGTCGTCATCTTCTCCGATATGAGAGAGAACCCGCGTATATCAAGGAACAGCACTGTCAGCTCGCGGCTGTCCGAATCGCCGAGCTGGAGATCGGTAAACTCGTCTTTCCCGAGGAGGATCCTGAACTGTTCGGGAACAAACTTATAATAGAATTTCTCTGTTCTGTCCTTCTCTTCAAAGAGCTTCTCCAGATTCCGGCCCATGGAGTTGACTTCGTTACAAATGTCTCCCATCTCATCCTTGGACTTATATTCGATCCTGGCTGTGAGATCACCCTCCGAGATCCTCTTAACAACGCCGGTAGCTTTCTTTATCATCCTTCTGATGTAAAGAGACATGAGCATATTTGTGACCGCAAAGAAGATGATCACCAAACATACATAAATGATCATCCTGAGCCACAACACTCCTCTGTATTCATAGAAGGAGGAATTCGTTGTCGTCACCTTAAGATATATATTCCCTGCAGAGCTTCCGTCATGTATTAGAGCATACGCAGAGATACCGCTCTTCTTGGCCTCCGAGGTCAACAGACTGTTAATATTCTCAGTGAAGATCATGCCATCCGTTTCCTGTACATCCTTTATTGTGAAGTCCTCTTCCTCAGTAAAAAGAGGCATACAAGGCTTTTTCTCATCTGCCAGGATCGCCGCCTTTGTGACATCTGTACGCCGTATGATGGAGAATATATAATCCTCGCTCCACTTCTGCGAATGACCGGTACTGATCTCGGCAAGCTTATTCCGGAGATCATGATAATCCTTCCCCGTTGACTCATTTGCCGTAAGAAGATTTGAGAAGTCATAACCGTCGAATTCGTGCGCTCCGAAATGAGTTATGATACTCAGCTCATTTCTGACATTCTGATTATTCTGCTCCAGTGTTGTATCATAAATACTCCCACCGAGAATGATCGCTATTATGGTAAATATAGGAACAGTGACCATTATCTGCTTATAAAATATAGTCTTTCGCCTTATAATGAGATTGATGATGATCCCGATTATAGCGATGTAATACATGAGATAAGGTGCAATAAGCAGGATCACAAGCTCATTATCATCTGTCTTGAGAAGCGTGTCCCTCTCCGTAATATCTCCATCCTTACAGGTGATCAGGCCGTCCTCAAGACATAGCGCAAGTACCGGCTTGCCGCTCTCATCTGTGTAGGCGTCTATAAAGCGTATATGCCTGTCCTCAAATTCCTTCGTACTGCTCAGATCAAGTATCTGTTCAGCCGAGCCGCCTTTGATCCTGTAAACCTTCCCGGGCTTGTTCTCATCGAGAACATATAGATCACCATCGATCAGGACCGCATCGGTAAAATACGGGGATCTCTCCGTACCGAAATGATAAACAGCCTCTCCCAAAGGTCCGTCAAACTCTGTCCTGTACACATTGCCGTCGCTTCTGACAAAAAGATATGCACCGTCGACCGGAATAATATTTGCCGTAAATGTACCGTTATCATCTGAGGGATAATCATGACTTATGTCAACCTTCCCGGTATTTGTATCTATCCGGTAGAGCTTGATGTTGTCCTTATATATAAAACCGAAAGATACATAACCATCAAAGTAATGAAGACGGCTGATCCCGGACTCCAGCTCTCCCTTGGTTCCGTCATACTCTATAACACATATCTCATCTGTAAATCTGTAATTCCTGCTGAGCTTAACAATGCTTTCTTTTGTAAAGGTATTATCTATATTGCTCTCATAATATGTCCTTACCGCATAGATATCTCCCTGATCGGTTATGACCAGATTGGATGGTGAGAACTTATCTGTATTATCCGCATCTGCAAAGATATCATTTGTAAATGCATAATCCTTTTCTTTTGTCTCGATATTATACACTGCCGTGTATCCGTAATAACCGATATCCGATATGGCTGCAGCCGTTCCGCCATCATTAACGGAGAATGCCTGAACATCCTTAAATCCGGCCTCACTGATCGGCTCCTTGTTCTCATCTGTAACCCCGTTGATCCGGATCGTTAAATAATTATCAATCTGCGTAAAGCCCAGAATGATAAATGCAGCCGCCAGAAGAATCAGATACCATCTGATCTTACCGAATAAAGTTGTTATGATTTTCTTAAGGACCAACAGCATCTTCTTCATAGATCGTGCCTATTCAATAACAATAAGTGCCGTCCTTCTGAAGGCCGTGACAATTCTCATAACTGCCGAATACAGAACACCAATACCAAATATGATCCCGGTAATATCAATCTGTTTGATATAAACTATGCAAAGAACTGCCATAATGATGTCTATGAGACCGTGAATCAGCGTCAGCTTCCAGTTGGATGATCCGGTCATTCTTGTCTCACGTGTTCTCAGGACTCTGACAACTCCCGAGAATCCGTGTATTCCTACAAGATACAACAGCACGTAATAATGCGGGACACTTGTAATCGCTCCTGTCAGCACACCGAAATCAAACCAGATAACCCCCATAAAGAGCGATTCTCTTCCGCCTACCATGAAGCGTGCCATCGTGAAATAATACCAGATAGAGCTTATTCCTCTTCCAATGAACAAAAAGGCCAGAATGATAACGATAAGGGGATAGCTCTCCTTTGGATAAGTCATCATAACAAGAGCGCCAAGAATCATGATCAGCGCGATCGCTATCTCTTTAATTCGCTGCAATTTAGTCATTCTTCATCTCCTGTACAAAGCCAACCAGTTTATTCCCTGACTGATATATCCTGTCACACACCAATCCCTTGTGGGCTATGGCGCCGTCTATAAATAAGCCGTAGAAAGTCCCTGCCTTCTCATCCTTCGGAGCATCAACATATTCCTTCTGATACTTGTTCACATCAAAGTCCTCTATGGACTCTCCGGACAGATCTTCACCGAATGCTTTCCAGTCCGAGGATGCCGAGAGCTGACGTTTCCTGAGGATCCCGTCAATCCTTTCCTCGTAATCCTTTATGGCAGCAAAATCATAAACATCCGTCTCAAAGCTGTCGATCTCTCCCCTGATAAACTTCATCGCGTATATCATCTGGCAGAAGGCGTGTCTGTAATCTGAAGGATTGTCCTTAATCATTACCCTGTAATCATCCCACGCCGGAAGGTACATATACTTGATAAAGGAATAGTCCGGAAGATGTCCCGCTCTCCCGTGTCCGAGATTCATGATATTCTTCTCATTTCTCTGGTACAGGCTGCTGGTATAGATGCTCTTATCCAGATCATCCGGCGCGGAGAGGCTGTGCTGGAACTTTATCTTACGCTTCTGCTCCCCATCCTCACCGGCAATAAACTCATAGAACTCGTCATCCGTATTATTGATGACAAGCGACGGAGTCCCGGCGAAATTCCTGTGTGCCCAGGTATCGGCCAGAACATGCATGGCGATACCGACCGACTGAAGCGGCTTGCCCTTTGCAAGCTCCACAATATCCTTGACAAGAGCACCGTTGGGGCCGCATATCAGACGGTACTTATTCATGTATTTCTTAGGACGTTTTTTATCCTTGGTGGCATACAGATCCCTCGGCAGAAAATGGAAAGGAGCCCATATTCTCGTAATGTTCTGAAGCCCCGTAACATCCGTTCTCGTATTCATCATCTCCATCTGCAGCTGTGTCGTAGCCGCTTGGGCAGGAGCTTTTATCCCCGTGAGATAGGTAGCCGAACACAGATCAACAAACTGAGCGGAGTAGCAGATATCAAGGCTTTCGCTGTGGGAATACCCGGACAGGTATGCAGCGCAGTATGTCGCGTAATAATGGAAATCCTCCTGCATAGGCTACACCCCCTCTACTGCCGGCTTCTGCTTGATCAGCTTCTCGATCATTACAGCAGAATAGAACAGATCGATCAATATAAATATAACCGATATATCGACCAGTAACGAGGCTATAAATGTAAGACTCAGAGAGGATACACCGGTCATAATATCGGCAGGATATGTGAGAAACCCCAGACAATTGACGATCGTAACGATTGAAGTGTAAGTATAGAACCTCTTCCGGTTATCATGACGCTTCACGAACCTGGCAACATTGCGCCCGACCACTAAATGAACGATCAGTATAAAAGCAAACAAGATCCCAATGAAAACCGCTGTGATTATTATGGCAAATAGCCTGTCTACGCCACTCTTCACCGTCTCTTCTATCAGGTATTCGAACGAAAGATCACCCATGGTAAGCTCCATCAGAAGCTTCACCACTGTCCAGACGCCGAAGATAATATAATACCGCCCGCCTATGGCCAGATTATTCTTATAGCGCCTCAGTTTAATCTCTGTTTCAGAATTCATACCCGCACCCGCTGACATCAGAACTCTCCTGTATTCTCATTCCTATGCTTCATTTACTGATCCGGAAGGTCTATCCCACCAGTCCGTGCGCTTCACAAGTTACGTCAGCCTTTATATGCACAGAATAATCGTGATCTGTGAACATACCGTCAAGATCGTCCGTGACCGAACCGGATGATCTCCAGGTAAAGTATCAGACAATCTTACTGCCGCAGTATGTGCAAATGCCTGCTTTGCCTAAAGTTACTGTCGCTCCGCATGTCTGACAGATCACCTGAGATCCTATGACAGGCGCAGGAGCTGCCTGAGGCATCTGCTGCATCGGAACAGCGCCGCCGCTCGGGTCAGCCGGATCTAAAGGTCTTGCAGCACCCATTGCGGAAATCATGGCAGAACCCATTGCGGCACCCATGCCGGCAGAGCGAAGGGAGTTCATCCGCATGACCATTCCTTCCGATGTGATCCGCTGCATCAGCACCTGATACCGCTGTGTATCTTGAGAATCTGCCATTCCTGTCTGAAGCTGAGAATTTATCTTAAGTGCCAGACTGTGTGCTTCATCAAGCATTGCATTGAAATCAGCATTATCCGGCTGACGGTACATTTCCATCGAGATACTCTGCTGCAGCGTCATTAAACGCGCAGACTCGTTCGGATCAACATTTCCTGCCACACTCTGCGCTTGTAACTTCTCCCGCAATTTATCGGCTTCTGCTCTAATAATATCAATTGCTTTCGTTTCCGGCCGGGGTGCGGCGCTTGTGCGCATGGCATCCACTGCTGCCTTTATCTCGTTGCCGCAGTCAACGCACCTGTAGTATTCATCGATCTTATTCCCGAGGAGATTAAAGCCTGAACGCGAGACGCTCCAGCCGGCGCTCTGGCCGGGATTCATAGGCTGCTCGCCGACATCGATATAACCATTCGAGAGTGCGAATCTCATATCGTCAAAATAAGGATGGTTGACACGGATTATCGCATAGAAATCATATGAATACTTGTAGCGTGGCGGGTTGTAGCTTACGGACTTCCCGCTGCTGTCCGTCTGCCTGATCTCGTGCCTGTTCTCCTTTACATCAAGATCGCAGCCTGCAACCTGCGCGAAATCCAGAACGTCAGGATTTGCCGCATTGAGATCCTTTGCGGAAGTAACCATAAACTTCCGGGCGTTGTCGTCGATCAGGAGCTTCGTGCTTGCCGTTCCCAAAGTTCTCGTTACAGAGAAGGATGCTACAGAAGTCTTATTCTGCTCACGGTATTCAAGCTGCTTCTCGATGTCAGCCTTCGTGCTGTGACGGCGCTCCGAGAACCATGGCGAGAGCTTGCTTGCGCAGTCCTTGCACATATTCGCGTCTTCAAGCTTCTTGTTGCCCAGAAGACCGATCTTGTTGCCGCAAAAATCACAGTATTTCTTATCAAAAAGTCCCATAAAACCCTCCCATGTTATCTTTTAAATCAGGCGTGCACCTGTATTATATCAATAAATAGTCAATAATTTGTGATTTTTTGTTTATTCTCAGAGACGGCCCGGCATACCGGATCCGCAGGAATTCAAGATCTTTCCGCAGTTTATGCGGAAAGATCTCAGATTATTGCGGAATCCGCAGGAACTGAGCATTTCTTCCGCAGTTTATGTCTCTACATTCCTGCACCGGAGTGTTCTTTTTTACAAAATGTAGAGACATTGACCCCGATTGTCTCTACATTCCT
>CADBNJ010000151.1 GCA_902795955.1 Oscillospiraceae bacterium | reverse complement strand
TTGAGAACATCAGCTATGTCGCCTGCCGAACCTGCTCCCATGTAGAGAGCCTGAGGAGTGATACCGTCTTTGTCCGTACTCTTGATGAAGGTTAAATCGCGCGACATTACAAGTAACCGTCCTCTTCGTATTTCTTTAAATTATAACATCACAAACACGATAAAAAGATATAATAAAGATAAATTGTTATTGTGCGGAGGTGACAAAATGTACAGTCTTACAAAGTATGCAAGGAATCTCAGTGATATCACCACGACCGAGAACTCGTTATCGCTCGGACTTACACTGACTGAATTTGCCGAGAGTCCTTTGACTGAGAACGGACGTGACAACGGAAGGATCAAAGTCGATATCAGTTCACCTCAATCAGGAATAATCAAGGTCAATGCCCGCGTAAGATATACAGGCAAAGACAGTAATCAGGTTATCAATACGAGACCGTCCGGAAGCGGCATCGTTGAAGAGGACGATAACTATACGGTATTCAAGACAGGAATGCTCGAGGCGAGGATCGCCAAGGCGGGAGCGTTCAGGATCGTCTTCTATTACTGCGGCAACCCCATAACAGCCACTTCGCTCAATTCTTTCTTCAACACCAGACGGCCTGAAGAATACACAGGTGCCTGCCTTGATATCGCCCCCGGCGAATCATGCTTCGGTCTCGGCGGCGGAGGAAGCGTCGAACTGATGGGACGCAAGGAAGAGACAAACAACACCAACGAGAGTGCGGCGTTCAACAAGATACCTTTCTTCGTATCATCGAGAGGATATGGTGTCTTCGTTAATTCCTACGGCTCGGTCAAATTCGATTTCGCGTCGCAGAGCGGGGCAATCGCTTTCTCGCAGGAAGGGGAAGCGCTGGAATTTTACCTTTTCGCCGGGAATACGGCAATGGATGTAATATCGGCCTACACCGGCCTGCTCGGGAGGGATACCACGAACAATCCCATTTGTGAGGGGCTGTCACTGAACTATTCGGGCAGCTTCGATTTCACTGAGGAAAGCGTCCTGGCCGATCTCCATCAGGCATCAGACTACGGTATTACGATCTCTGAGATATGGCTCGGCCACGGATATCTTCCCAAGCACCTGAAGACAGGTTATTCATGGGATCTTACAAGGTTCCCCGATCCGGCCAAGTTCATCAGGAAGCTCCACGACAAGGGCATCCGTGTCGGTATAGCATTGTCACCTTATATCTCTGACACGGTTCCGGAGTACATTGAGTGCGTTGATAATGATTATCTTGTCAAAGATGATAACGGAATTCCGGTCCTTGCCGATTACGAAGGCGGATCCATGGGGATCGTCAATGTATTGAACCAGTCCGCAAGGAACTGGCTGGGACTGAAGTTCGACTCTGTCCTTCACATGGGGCTTGATCTCGTGGAGGCTGATTTCAAATATGAGATACTCAATGTTCCCGGTAAGCCTGTATCCTTCTACAATTATTTCGCCGTTGCTTTCAACAGCATCGTAAAGGACTGCGCATCCCGCTGCATAGGATCTGACAACGACTCGATCATAAGGAACAGCACCGGTGCAGGCGATCTCATATCACCTTACCGCAACATCTACATGAACAAGAATACCGCAAGCTACAGCAGCCTTGCTTGTGCGGTCAACAATGCGATGTCTTACGGAATGACGGGACTCGGGATCATAAACATGGACGTGCCCTCGATCGCCACGACATCTCCCACTCTCTACACGAGATGGGCACAGCTGGCCATGCTCATGCCTCATTTCAGACTTCCCGTGCCGTTCTGCAAAGACTCTGAGATGCTGGCCAATCTCAAGCTGGCATCCAACGTAAGATACGGGATCCTGGCATATCTGGAATCATGCTGCATGGAATCATCCGCCTACGGTACGCCTGTCATCAGACCTATGCAGGTGGAATTTGCCTCAGACAAGCTGGCATCCAAGTGTCCCAACCAGTTTATGCTCGGTTCGTCACTTCTCGTATGCCCCGTATTCTCCGGCGCAGGCAATGTGAGCTTCTATGTGCCTTCCGGTGTATGGACCAATCTTCTGACAAGAGAGAAGGTATCGGGCCCCAGGATAGTCTCGCGCAAGACAGATTCCGGCGAGATCCCCATCTATGTAAGACCTAATTCCATCCTTACATCACATTCAGGTGATACGATAACATTCTCCTGCTTCGAACTGACAGAGGGCAAGGTCGCCGCAGCGGAGGTCTTCGGCCAGAACAAGACCGCTTCAGGCATAGTTAATGTCCTCAGGCAGGACGGAAGGATAACCGTAAAGACAGAAGGATTCGGAAGAGCATCCAAGAGGATCATCCTCACGGGCATTACTAATGTGGCAGGCGTGTCAGAAGGATTCCCCGACATCGATCAGTACGGAACGACTGTCGAATTCGGATCGAACGAACTGATCGTCACTCTGGGATAAGGTATCTTAAGCTTATTCGATTCCCGAGAAGAATCCGTCTATATCCTTGAAGTATTCGCCTCTTACCGGCTCGTGCTGTATCTCATGACGGTACGGGCCGTATGATTTTGACTTGACGTTCACGCCCCGGTCCTCCATGGCGGCTATAACCTTGCGGACGCCTTCACCGTAAGAGCCCACCGGGTCTTCTTCACCGTATGTAAACATGATGGGGCGCAGCGACAGATTGTTATAGACCTCATCGCTCTGAATGAATGCGACGAGAGTGAACAGGTCATAGAACCCTTTGCCGGTAAAGGTAAATCCCAGCATATCGTCATCCATATAGACGTCTATCTCATGAGGATCGGTAGAAATCCAGTCGAAAGGCGTTCTCGCCTTCTTGATCCTCTTGTTATAGCTTCCGAAGGCGGCGGCGTTAACAAGTCTTGCCGGCTTCCTGCTCCTTGCAAGCTTCGCAAGGAACTTGGCAAATCCCACCGCCGGATTAGGTCCCATTGTGGATGAAATGAGATATCCGTCGAATGCCGTGCTGCAGCTTGGCAGCGAATACATAGCCCTGACGATGAACGAGCCCATCGAATGTCCGTAGAGGAAATACTTAAGGTCATCACCAAACCTCTTCTTAGCCTCGTTATGCATCTTCATCTCATCTGCGATGGTCTTGAATATCGCGCCCTTCTCAGCGCCGAAATACCCGAGCGGCATATTGTTGTTCTTGTTGAGTTCATACGTTCCGCCGTGCCCTAACATATCCATTCCGCAGACATGCCATCCGCAGCCGTTGAGGTATTCGATCATCTCCTCATAACGTCCGATATATTCGGCCATGCCGTGACAGATCTGGATCACCCCTTTGGGGCTGTCACTCTCTGTCGGATAGAAATATCCTCTTACTCTGTTGGCATCTCCTATGGACGCAGGGAAAGTAATATTCTCTTTGGCAATACTCATCTTCTCTTGCCTCTCATTGCGAGCAGTCTTATCAATGTCAGAGCCGAGCTTGCCAGAGCGATCGCATATGTATCACCTGCTGCCCACAGCACCTTCTTGGCTGCAGCGAGCTGGTCATCGGAGACCCATCCGAACTGCTGCATCGCTTTCCAGCCGCGCCTGCTGGCATCACGCTCGATCCACAGTGTAACGATGTAGAACAGAACTGCCACGCTGTACATAACGATTCCGATGGTGGAGATCGTATAGCCGAGATTATTGCCGCTGTTCTTCCTTGCTGCGTAAGTGATCATGACACCTATTATCGTGACGTATATACCCAGCCTCGAGCAGATATTGACCGCAGGAGCCAGGAACTGTCTTACTTTGTAAGCACCCATGCCTGCAGCATCCTGGAGAGCGTGACCGGCCTCATGTGCAGCGATCGCCACAGCAGAGATGGAATTCTGCCCGTACGTCGTATTCGACAGGCTTATCGTTCCTTCCTTTGAGTTGTAGCAGTCTGTCAGTTCACCGTCGATATGCTTGATCACGATCCCTCCGACGTCATTCTCCCTGAGCATCTGTGCCACAGCTTCATTAGATGTGATGCCGCTTGATACCATGACATTCGAATACTTGGACACAAGGCTCTTGAGTCTCCCCTGCACAGCCAGACTGATGACAAACAATACGATCATCAGAATATAGAAAATGTAATCTTCAAAGTAGTACATACTATACCCCCTTATTCATATATACGGATTATACCACCGTCTTTTTCTTTCTGTCGATCAATGCGAAAACAACCATTCCGATAAGGCCCGCCGCCGATATTACGGCACCGCCCTTAAATCCGGGAGCGATAAAACTCAGTTCGCATGTATGGCTTCCGGCGGGAACTTCAAAAGCCACGAAAGCACCCTGATAAGGAACTATCTGCGCCTCCTGCCCGTCGATCTTAAGAGTCCATCCCTCCTCGTAAGGAACCGTCGTTATTACCATCTCACCGTCCTTTATGTTGGAAGTGAGATTTACATATCCGTCAACAGCCTCATTTACGATGACCTCATCCCTGTCTATCATGCTGAACTGTCTGCCGAATACCTCGTAATCAAAGTAACCGAACCTGGCATCAAGATATGTGAACTTATCGTCTTCAGATGTGATCGTAACCTTGATCTCATCACCCTTCTTGAACGTACCGAGCCTGAAGACCTGTGAGAAATAAGTGCCTGATGAAGCATGGCTCATGAAGATGTCATTCACATATACGCTCATCTCACCCGTGGTAGCCGGAGCCGTCAGATTGAAGTAGATCTCGCCCGTAACAGGAGCCAGCGTCCTGTATTCGATGTAGACCGGTATATTCTCGTTGTTCCTGTAATATGTAACCGCATTCTTCGCTGCCTCAGATGCTACGAGATCTTCCAGTCCCAGCCTGTCGCGGTCAAAGCTCTCCTGATCCCGCGTCTCATTTGCATCATCAGACGATGAGGCGGAAGAAG
>CADBNJ010000150.1 GCA_902795955.1 Oscillospiraceae bacterium | reverse complement strand
TCTGATTGCATCAGATCCTGCCCCGGCCCTGTTTACCTCAGCTCTTCTTCTGAATCGCTGCCCTCGCACTGCCGGCCACATCCTGCGCAGTCAGCTTATAGTACTCAAGGACTTCAGAAGCTTTGCCGCTCCTGCCGAAAGTATCGTTGACTCCGTGCCTTATTACAGGTACCGGATATTCACTGCTCAGAAGCTCTGCAACAGCACCTCCGAGGCCGCCGATAACATTATGTTCTTCGACTGTTACGATGCAGCCTGTATCACGGACGGCCCTGATTATCAGTTCATTATCAAGAGGCTTGATCGTGTGAATATCGATTACCTGCGCACTGATCCCCTCAGAAGCGAGTATATCAGAGGCCTCCAGTGCCAGCTGAACTCCGAGACCGGTTGCTGCGATCGTCACGTCACTTCCGTCGCGGAGGACAACACCCTTGCCGAGCTTAAATTCATAACCGTCACTACCGCAGGTCACGACCTCGACAGGAGAACGTCCCAATCTCAGATAAGCGGGACCGTCGTAGTTGAGAAGAGCCTCAACAGCGAGACGCATCTCGTTGGCATCGCAGGGGTTGACGACCGTCATACCCGGGATGCTCCTCATCAGCGCGAGATCTTCTATCATCTGGTGTGTAGCGCCGTCCTCACCTACTGATACGCCGCCGTGTGAACCTACTACGACTACGTTCAGATGAGGATATGCGATAGAGTTCCTGACCTGTTCGTATGCTCTGCCTGCTGCAAAGACCGCAAATGTATTTGTAAACGGCTTCAGTCCGCATGATGCCATGCCTGCCGCGATTGCCGTCATGTTGGCTTCCGCGATGCCGCAATTGAAGAATCTGTCAGGGTATGCTGCTGCAAAGCTCTTGGTCATGGTGGCAGCTGACAGATCCGCATCGAGCACGACAAGCTGAGGATATTTCTCAGCCAATTCGACCAACGCTTCACCATATGCCGCGCGTGTTGCTTTCTTATCGCTCATATAATTAACCCTCCAGTTCAGCCAGATGCGCTCTCAATTCGCTGACCGCCGTCTCGTACTGTGAATCATCGGGCGCCTTGCCGTGCCAGCCGGCGTTATTCTCCATGAAGCTGACCCCGCGCCCTTTTACGGTATGCAAGAGGATAACGGAGGGCTTGTCCGTGCAGGCACGCGCCGATGCCAATGCCTTGTCAAGTGAATCAAAATCATGCCCTTCCGCCTTGATAACATTCCACCCGAAAGCCTCAAACTTCGCATCCAGCGGCGACGTCGGCATGACATCATCCGTCCTGCCGTCGATCTGCAGACCGTTGACGTCAACGAATGCGCAGAGGTTATTAAGCTTCCACTTGGCCGCAGCCATGACGGCCTCCCATACCTGGCCTTCCTCGACCTCGCCGTCACCGAGCATTGCATATGTGCGGTAATCCCTGTTCTGTACGCGGGCTGCAAGCGCCATGCCGACGGCAGTGCTTATCCCCTGCCCCAGCGATCCGGTGGACATGTCGACGCCTCTTACATGGCGCATGTCGGGATGACCTGACATATGTGCCTTGATCGAACGGAAAAGCTTGATGTCCTCAACGGGGAAGAACCCGCGGAGCGCGAGGACAGAATAAAGCGCCGGAGAACAATGACCTTTGGACAGCACAAAACGGTCCCTGTCAGGGTCGTCATACTTCTCGGGCGATACGTTCATCTCATCGAAATAAAGCTTCACAAGCGCATCCGTACACGACAAAGATCCGCCCGGATGACCTGACTTGGCCGTGTGCACGGCTTCAAGTATCAGCAGCCTGGCCTTAACGGCCGTCACTTCAAGATCATGTTTGTTCATAAGGTCACCCCTGTCCGTAATAGGCGTTTGCTCCGTGCTTACGGAGATAGTGCTTGTCAAGCAATGTCTGCTGCATATCCCTGTGTCCGGGATTGAGCATGAGCGCATGATAATCCATGAATGCGACTTCTTCCATTACAACGGCATTGTGAACGGCATTCATGGGATCCGTTCCCCACACGAACGGGCCGTGGGAATACACGAGCACACCGGGTATGGCATCAGGATCCTTATCCTTGAACGTCTCGATTATCACATTGCCGGTCTCTTTCTCGTATTCACCGCGTATCTCTTCATCTGTCATGGGACGCGTACACGGGATATCACCGTAGAAATAATCACCCTGTGTTGTTCCCATCGCGGGTATCGCCATGCCTGCCTGGGCAAAGCTCGTTGCCCAGCGGGAATGAGTATGTACGACGCCGCCGATATTCGGGAATGCCTTATACAAAGCCACATGTGTTGCCGTGTCACTTGACGGCTTCCACTTACCTTCCACCGTCTTGCCTTCAAGATCGACAACGACCATATCTTCTTCTGTCATACTGTCATATTCCACGCCGGATGGCTTGATGACGACCAGTCCGGAAGCGCGGTCGATACCGCTTACGTTGCCCCATGTAAATGTAATAAGTCCGTACTCCGGCAGGAGCAGATTGGCATCAAGGACCGTCTTCTTCAGATCTTCAAGCATTACAATACCTCCGTTGCAGTCTTCTCAACAGGCAAGGCTTTGACATATGATGACAGGAACTTTGCAAATCCCTCAACATCCTCAGCCTCAGCCATGATAGTCACGCTCTTTGCACCGGCGAATACCTTGCTGTCAAGATAATCAGGAAGTGATTCGCCTTCATCGTGCCGGATCATATATGCTGCCAGAAGGGCCATTCCGTAGGGGCCGCCCTCCCCTGCCGTCTCCATAACGGAGACAGGAGCATTAACAGCAGCACTCAGTATGCGCTGGCCGACTTCGGGCGTCTTGAAGAATCCGCCGTGACCATACAGCTTATCTATAGTAACACATTCCTCACTCTGAAGTATATCCATTCCGACCTTAAGCGTGGCAAGAGCGGAATACAGATGTGTCCTCATAAAGTTGGCAAGTGTGAACCTGCTGTTCTGCATTCTCGCGAATACGGGACGCCCTTCATCAAGACCGGTTACGCCCTCACCCGAGTAATAATTATAGGACATCAGTCCGCCGCAGTCGGGATCGCCGTCAACAGCTGCCTTGAACAGCTTGGTAAACAGTTCTCCCTTACTTACTTCCAAACCCATCAATGAAGCAAATTCACCAAAAAGACTTACCCATGCATTTATATCCGACGTACAGTTATTGCAGTGTACCATTGCAACGGGAGCGCCGTCAGGAGTCGTTACCATGTCGATCTCCCTGTGAACACCGAGATCGTGATCGACTACGATCATCGCAAAATCTGATGTTCCCGCACTGACATTACCTGTTCTGACACGTACGGAATTAGTAGCAACCATACCGGTACCTGCGTCGCCTTCACAGGGTGCTACGGGGATGCCCGCCTTGAGGTCACCCGACGGATCGAGGAATGCGGCGCCTGCCTCCGTGAGCGTTCCTGCAAGATCACCTGCGGACACGACCTGCGGAAGTATCGATCTCAGGTCCATACCCGTAAGAGCATTGAACTTCTGTACCATTTCCTCGTTATAATCACATGCCTCACTGTCGATCGGGAACATGCCTGATGCTTCGCCTACACCCATAACCTTCATGCCGGTAAGCCGCCAGTGAATATAGCCTGCAAGCGTCGTCAGGAACGCGATATCACCTACGTGATCCTCTTTGTTCAGGACCGCCTGATACAGGTGCGCGATGCTCCACCTCTGGGGAATGTTAAATCCGAATTCGTTTGTCAGCTTCTCCGCTGCTTCGCCGGTGATAGTATTGCGCCATGTGCGGAATTCGGCGAGCTGCTTTCCGTCTTTGTCGAATGGCAGATAACCGTGCATCATTGCCGATACGCCGATCGCACCTACCGTATCCAGCTTAACGCCGAATCTGTCCTGAACATCCTTCTTCAGGTTCGCAAAGCATGTCTTGATGCCTTCATGGATCTTGTCCATGGAATAAGTCCATATACCGTTAACAAGCTGATTCTCCCACTCGTAATCGCCTGAAGCCACAGGCAGATGATCCTTATCGATCAGGACCGCTTTGATACGCGTCGATCCTAATTCTATTCCGAGGGCAGTTGTCTTGAGATCCATATTGTATCCTCCTTCGATCACTTAAGCTTCCATGCGATGTCCTTGATGAAGAGCTCATCCTCGAGCTTTGCCGGAGTCGTCTCTTTCGATATGTGCACGAATTCTATATCCATCATATTTGCCCAGTCACGCATCATGTCTGCACTGACATCGTAGGACAGAACCGTATGATGCGCTCCCCCTGCAGTGATCCAGCACTCAACGCCTGTGAGGAGGTCAGGCATTGCGCGCCACATCACTCTTGCTACAGGGAGATTCGGCATCGGCATAATAGGTTTGACACATTCGATATCCTGAACGATAAGGCGCAGCCTTCCGCCCATGTCTATGAGAGACGCCACGATTCCTTCCCCTGCCTTCCCCTCGAAAACAAGTCTTGCAGGGTCCTTCTCGTTCATCCCTATACCGAGATGATGCGTCTCGATCCTCGGCTTGTCAGCCGCTAGTGAAGGACATACCTCGAGCATGTGGGCACCGAGTGAATATTCCTGTCCTTCAACGAGATGATATGTATAGTCCTCCATGAAAGCGGAGGCTCCGTTACCGTTCTCACCCATCGCTTTCATGATCGCCGTGAGAGCACTGACTTTCCAGTCGCCTTCACCGCCGTATCCGTAGCCCTGAGCCATCAGATGCTGTGATGCAAGACCCGGGAGCTGCTCCATTCCGTAGAGATCCTGGAAAGTATTGGAGAATGCTTTGCAGCCTTCACGATCCATCATCTTCTTAATCGCTATCTCTTCCCTGGCCTGATACCGGATCGCAGAGATATTGTCAGTTGCAATATCGTAAGAAGCCTCATATTCCGCCATGAGAGCATCTATCTCTTCATCCGTTACATTGCCCATTTCCTTGACGAGATCGCCGACGGCCCATGTGTTGACCTGCCAGCCGAGCTTGATCTGAGCTTCCACCTTATCGCCTTCGGTGACGGCAACCTCACGCATGTTGTCGCCGAATCGCATGACCTTCATATCCTTTGATACGGCAACGCCTACAGCCGACTTCATCCAGTCGCCGAGTCTCTTGTGAACCCTCTCATCAGTCCAGTGTCCTGCGATGATCTTGCGGGGCTTTCTGAGCCTTGCACCGATGAATCCGTGTTCACGGTCACCGTGAGCAGCCTGATTGAGATTCATAAAATCCATGTCGATCTCATCATTTGGGATCTCCACGTTATACTGTGTTGCAAAGTGGCACCAGGGCTTGGCAAGATCGCGGAGTCCGTCTATCCACATCTTGCTCGGGCTGAATGTGTGACACCATGTGATGATGCCTGCACACTCCGTTCTGTAATTTGCCTCACGTACCGTCTCCGTGATCTCCTTGTTTGTCTTGGCAGTAACCTTATAGACAACGGGATAAGGAAGAACTTCAGTGAGTTTTGAAGCTATCTCCGCAGCACGTTTATCGACCGTCTCGAGCACTTCATTGCCATAGAGAAACTGACTTCCTACAATAAGCCAAAATTCGTATTTCATTTACAGACCTCCGGAGAGTTAATTATTTCTTTGCTTTGTTCTTACGTGACAGGATGATACTCTGTACCAGCAGGAAGATGCAGAGCATTGCTGCAACAGTGATGTTGGTCCACCATGCCTCATCAAGACCGAGCGAAGCAACGATGATCTTGATGGTACTCATCGACAGAACACCGAAGAATGTACCTGCGATGTTGCCGACGCCGCCCGTCAGCATCGTGCCGCCGACGATTGAAGATGCGATCGCGTTCATCTCGGCGCCTGATGCGTGGGAAGGAGAACCTGATCCGACGTGCATGAAGAATACATAGCCGCCGATACCTGCAAGGAGTCCGCACATAACGTGTGCAATAAACTTGGTGCGCTTTACATTGATACCGAGCATGTTGGCGCTCTGATTGTTGCCTCCTACAGCATAGAAGCTTCTTCCCGTCTTTGTCCATCTCAGGAGAGCGAACAGGAGGACGACTATGAGTATGGCGACAATAACGCCTATCTCGACATACGCGGGTACGTAGTTACCCAGTCTGTTTGTAGATCCCAAGCCGGGAACTTCGATCCTTGTCTCTTTAACATTCTTGAAAGCTTCGTTTGCAACATTGAACTGCTTCGCGTAGACGATCGTGGTCATGCCTTTCGCGAAGAACAGGCCCGCAAGTGTGACTATGAACGGCTGTATCTCCAGATATGCGACGAGGAAGCCCTGAACAAGTCCGAATCCGAGTCCGATGCCAAGTGCGATCAGCATTGCAACAAAGGGAGCACCGGGTTCTGAGAATTTGTCGGGATAGAGTACATTTCTGTCGAGATATACTGCACAGCACATTGCTACGAGTGATGTTACCTGACCTACGGAGATATCGATACCGCCGGTGATCATGACGAGTGTCATGCCGCATGACAGTATGATCATGTACGCATTCTCGTTAAGGATATTGAAGAACTGCTGCGGCTTGGCAAAACCCTCGCCGAGGAATGCAACCGCGCATGTGTACATTACGACAAATACGGCGATGGTGATGATGAGCAGAAGGTTCGTATCCGTGAGACCTGCTCTCTTCTTAAGCTTGGGGACCTGAGGTGCATTCGTATTCATTGTAAACAACATATCAGGACACCTCCTTCCCGACCTTTGAAGCCGTAAGTTTTTTCTTGAGCTGCGTCATCTTCTGACGGACTACGGGAGCACTTACAACAACCAGGATAATGACAACGATCGCCTTGTATGCAGGGATCTCAGTTGATTTGACATCATACTTCGTAAGTGTTGTTGTGAGCATCTGGATTACGTAGGCACCGATTATCGATGCAGTGATGTTGAACTTGCCTCCGCCAAGCGGGTTGCCGCCGAGAGCTACTGCGAGGATAACGTCCATCTCTATGTCTTTGCCTATAGTGCTGTAGTTGATAGTCGAGAGTCTGCTGACCTTGATGAAGCCTGCAACAGCGACACAGACGCCGAGGATAACATAAGTGATGAGCTTAACTGTCTGGGGATTGATACCATTGAGCTTGGATGAATTAGGATTGATACCTACTGACTGTGAATAGAGTCTTAAGTTGGTGAACTTCAGCACCAGTGCGATTATGATCATGCAGGCTGCTGCGATGAACACAGGCGTAGGCACGGGAATACCGGGGATGTTATTGCCGAAGTATGCGAACTCCCTGGAACACTCGGGTGAGATGTTCATGATCTTATTCTCATTGATCCATCCTGCGATGGAACGGCCGGCCGTGAACATGATAAGTGTTGCGACCATCGGCTGTATCTTGAAGTAAGCAACCAGAACGCCATTGAATGCTCCGAACAGCATAGATACGATAACTGCAACGATGAATGCCACGATTATCGATGACTGTAGCTCGGTAGGTGCCGAATTCTCACCGCAGAGGACTCTCATGACAACACTTCCTGCAATAGCAATGGTGGCGCCGACCGAGATATCCTGTCCGCCGGAAGACGATGTAACAAGAGTCATTCCGATCGCAAGAATCGCAAGCTCTGAACCGTAATCTATGACGGAGATGATGTTGCCTGCGAGCACGTTGTATCCGTCGTTCGTCTCCTTGAGCGTAATATGGAAGAATGACGGATCGGCGATCAGATTAAACAATACAAGAGCCATAAGGGCGATCAAAGGTATAACGATCTGCTTTGAGAAGATCTTTGTGACTATTCCGCCCGTTGTCTGCTTAGGCTGTAATAAATTCTGAGATGTTGCCATCAGGATTCACCTCCTGCTATTGTTGCCATTATCTTATTCTGTGTCAGATCCTCACCGGACAGCTCGCCTACGACTCTGCCGTCGCGCATTACGATGAGCCTTGAACATGTACGGAGCATCTCATCGATCTCGGAAGAGATGAATGTGACGCTCTTGCCTTCTGCTGCGAGCTTCAGGACGAGCTTCTGTATCTCTATCTTCGTTCCGATATCGATACCTCTCGTAGGCTCGTCAAGGATAAGATAGATAGGATTTGCCAGGAGCCATCTTGCCAGGATTACCTTCTGCTGATTGCCGCCGGAGAGGGACTTGATCGGAGTATCCGAAGATGCAGTCTTGATCTTCAGAAGCTTGATATATTCATCGGCAAATGCCTCGGCCTGTGCTCTCGAGATGGGCCTGAAGAATCCCTTCAATACCTGAAGAGCGAGAATGATATTCTCTCTGACTGACAGGTCGCCTACGATACCGTCACGCTTTCTGTCCTCTGCAAGATAGAATATTCCGTGCTTCATTGCATCGAGAGGCTTGGTGATATTGATCTGCTTGCCGTCCATCTTAACAATGCCGCCGGTAACTTTATCCGCACCGTAGATGGCACGTACGCACTCGCTTCGGCCGGAGCCGAGAAGGCCCGTAAATCCGTTGACCTCACCCTTGCGTATTGCAAAATCGAAAGGCTTGATACCTGTAGTTCCCGCAAGCTTCTGCGCCTCATATACGGGGGTACTGCTGTAATCGATCTTCGCCGTATCAGCATCGCTCTTGATGTCTGCCATGTCATCGAGTTCCTTGCCGAGCATCTTGGATACGAGCTTAACTCTGGGAAGATCTTCTATTATATATTCACCGACCAGCTGACCGTCACGGAGTACGGTAATGCGGTCGCAGACTTCATAAACCTGTTCAAGAAAGTGTGTGACGAAGATAATACCGACGCCCTTCTTCTTCAATGAGAGCATCAGCTTAAATAATTTCTCAACTTCCTGTTCGTCAAGCGAGGAAGTAGGTTCGTCCAGGATAAGGACTTTACATTCCATATCGACTGCACGTGCGATCGCTACCATCTGCTGAACAGCGATGGAGCAGCTGCCGAGCTGCTGCTGAGGCAGAGCCGGGATACCGAGTGAATCGAGCAATTCACCCGCGTGAGTATTTATCTTTTTCCAGTTTGTAAGCTGGCCTTTTGTACGTCCGATGAACATGTTCTCTGCAACAGTCAGATTCGGACAGAGAGTTATCTCCTGGTACACGGTGCTGATGCCGGCATTCTGGGCATCCTGAGGAGATCTGATAGAGACATGCTTACCTGACAGCCTGATCTCGCCGCCGTCTTTGGGATAAACACCCGTAAGTACTTTTATGAGTGTGGATTTACCTGCACCGTTCTCGCCCATGAGTGCATGGATCTCGCCTTCTCTTAAAGTAAAATCCACTTGCTCCAATGCGCGCACATTCGGGAAATACTTGCATATTCCGCGCATTTCAAGTAAAGAGCTTTTTTCCATAATACCGTCTCCTGTTTATAAAAAAAGAATGTGCGGGGCGGTGAAAACCGCACCGCACATTCTGCTTGGTTCCTATATAGTTACTACAACTAAACTATCAGATACCGTACTGGTCAACGTCAGCCTGTGTGATCTTGGAAGCGTCGAAGCCCTTCTCTTCCATGATGACTGTCTTCTGCTTAGCACCATTCTTGATGATGTCGTTGATGTAAGAAGCCTGGAAAGGATTGCACTGTCCGTCATAGTTCCAGTTGCCTGCGAGGAGTTCCTGGAGAGCCCACTTGTTGCAGTCGAAACCGATGATGATAACGTCTTTGCCTACACCGTGAGAGATGCCTGCCTTATCGAGAGCCTGAACGGCACCCTTAGCCATGTCGTCGTTCTCAGCGTAGATTACGTTGAACTTCTTGCCTGCGTCGATCTGAGCCTGAACGATCTGCTGAGCTTCCTCTGCACTCCAGTTACCTGTCTGCTGAGTGATGATGTTCCAGTTAGCCTCTGCAGCTACCTTTGTGTCGAGAGCGCCGGAACGGCCGATCTGAGCGGATGAACCCATAACGCCCTGGATGTGGATGATGTTGTATTCTGACAGACCCTGTGAAGCGAGCCAGTCAACTGCTGTCTGGCCTTCCTTAGCCATATCGGAAACGATGGAAGCTTCATAGAGGCTCTCGTCTGCGTCGATCGTTCTGTCGAACAGGATAACCTTGATGCCTGCGTTCTTAGCGTCCTGGAGAACTGAATCCCAGCCTGATGTACCTGCTGCAGAGATGAGGAGGTAATCTACTTCGTCCTGGATGAACTTCTGAGCTGCTGCGATCTGATCTTCGTTCTTAAGGCTGTAGAAGAAAGAAGCCTCATAGCCGTTTTCTTCTGTGAATGTAGCCTTCATGTCCCTGTCGTTAGCTGTACGGTAACCGGACTCGTTAGGATCGTTGTTGATGATACCAACCTTGATAAGACCGTCACCTGTGTCAACAGGAGCCTCTGTCTGTGCAGCTGCTGTTGTTCCTTCAGTGGGAGCTGCCTGTGTGGGAGCCTGTGTTGATCCTGTACCGCCGCCTGCGCTGCATGCGGATAAACCGATTGCCATAGATGCAACGACTGCGGAAGAAACTAACATCTTAACCAATTTCTTCATAATGATTCTCCTTTACATTTTGAGGTTTTCACCGGAACACCCTGCGTGTCCGATGTACTCTGCCCCAAATAAACACCCGGCGGCAATATACCGCAACGAATCTCGTATGCCTCAAAAAGAATGGTAAATCTGCATAAATACAGATTCCGGTAAAGAATCCCAAAAACGGACATGTCACCTCATTAATGCTGTTCTATGGACTGCAGGTAAGATTATTTATGCATTCATGTCAAAAAATTTACGATAAGAGTGTCCCTGTTCCTGTCAGATCCTTATTGTCAATTTTTACAATCAAATTTTTCATACTCGAAAATTATTTTTCCGACATGGAGGAAGAGGATAAGATAACTGACTGTTTTTCCGGTCAGAATATTTACGTCAAATATTTATCGTATCTTTACACGCACCGCGGAACATATAATCAGAATATGAATACCGGAGGTAGATCCAGGTGGCCGGAAAGTATTTAGTCATTACAGACAAGCTTGAATTAGAGCTTAAGAAGATGCGTTCGGAAGGCAGATCAAGACTGCCCTCTGAAAAAGAACTCTCCGAAAGATTCTCGTGCAGCAGGCAGACTGTACGCGCCTCTCTTGATATCCTTCAGCAAAAAGGCCTTATCGAGAAACGCAAAGGATCCGGCTCTTATCTTGCTGACGGTTTTATAAAGAATAAAACAATATATTTCATGACCGAAGACTGTGACAGATACCGCAGTTCATTCATTATCACCGGGTTAAGGGAAAAACTCGTTTCTTCCGGATATGAGCTTAAGCCTTTTTCCTCCGGCGGCAGCATTAACGGAGAGAAGGAAGTCCTGTCACAGGTGATCGCCGTCCGTCCGTCAGTCCTTATAATCGAACCTTCCCGTGATCTCGTCCCGAATCCCAATATCCGGATCACCGGAGAGATCAGAAGCCTCGGAATACCTGTCATATACTGCAATTCCTCACTTGGGGATATTCATATCACTGCTGACAGTGCGGCGGGCGCAAAAAAACTTACGGATCTCATGACAGGATCCGGCAGGAAAAAGACCGCCTGCATTTTCCGCTACGATGATTCCTCCGGACATGACTTCTACAGCGGATATATCGATGCGGTA
This sequence comes from Oscillospiraceae bacterium, assembly GCA_902795955.1. Classification (GTDB taxonomy): domain Bacteria; phylum Bacillota; class Clostridia; order Saccharofermentanales; family Saccharofermentanaceae; genus Saccharofermentans. The sequence goes on along the minus strand of CADBNJ010000150.1, from coordinate 799 downwards.
CTTGATTCAGGTTCAGTTTTCGAAGAAGAAGGAAGTCTGCCTCTCAGTTATGAGGAAGAGAAAGATATAATTTCCGGAAGAGATAAGAGGCTGGATGTTTTCGCGGAAAAGATCATTTCCGGTTTTGATGCTGTCATATGCCATAACAGGGTGATCGCCCTAAGGCTCATTCAGATCCTTGATAAAAAAGGCATATCAGTGCCGGAAGATATTGCTGTTGCCTGCTTTGACAATATGAACGGTTTCCCCGGCACGGACGGCATGATCTCATTGGAATATGATAACGATATCTGCTGCAGGGCCCTTGCTTCTGCCGCTGTTGCCCTGGCTGAAGGGCGGAGCGCAAAGAGCGTTACTGTTCCTGTAAAGAGCATTTGATCCGGTGATATCAGTATTCTCTTGAATCCACGAATTCCTGCGTAAGATTCTTTGTGGTATAGGCGGATTCATCGACATATACGTGTTCGGGAATGGTCTGTCCGGCCCTGTACTTTCCGATGAGGTCTTTAACGATAGGACCGAACAGGGGATTGCACTCGACACAGAGATCGATCTTGCCGTCATGGCAGTACTGAAGGGCTTCTTTTGTAGCGTCGAAAGTGATGATCTTCACCTGACCGCCGTTTCCGTAGGATATTCCTGCCTCATCAAGAGCCCTCATCGCGCCGAAGGTCATGTTGTCATTCTCGCTGTAGAGGACATCGATATCCCTGTTTTCCTTAAGATAATCTGTCATGACTTCATATGCTTTTGCTTCTGTGAAGTCACCGTAGAGCTGGCTTGATATTTCCCAGTTCGG
>CADBNJ010000149.1 GCA_902795955.1 Oscillospiraceae bacterium | reverse complement strand
TATGTTCGGATAATACTCTTCAAACTCCGCTATCGCACGCTTATATAGATCCGTCTGGGTTTTGTTCGTATCGTTCTTGTCCCAGAACGTGATGTTGTACTTCTTGCCTTCATCAAATTCCTCCGGGATCTTAAACTCCGCGGCACCCTTTGATCCGTGACATCCTGTTACCGCAAAGGAGGTAATTGCCAGAGCAAGCACAAGGAACAGCGATACAATTCTTCTCATCCTTTTGTACCTCCCTGTGATACTCCCTCCATGATCTTCTTGCGGAAGCACAGGAACAGGATAATGAGCGGTATGGAGATGACGACCACCGCCGCCATCATTGCGGGAATATTCTCCCTGCCGAAGCCGTTCTCGCGGATCTCCTGTATGCCGTTGGAGACGAGATAATACTTCGGGTCATCCGTTATGAGTCTGGGCCATACGAAAGAATTCCAGCACTCGATCACCTTCAATATCACGATGGTAACTATCGTCGGCTGGCATATCGGGACCATAACACGCATGAGATATCCGAGATCCGACGTCCCGTCGACCTTCGCCGCCTTGTAAAGTTCATCCGGGATCTGCTCGAAATTCTCCTTCAGCAGGTAGATGTAGAATACGGACGTCACAGACGGAAGGATAAGTCCCGTAAATGTATTGCGCATATCCCAGTTTGTGATGGTAACGTAATTCGTGATTATGACAAGCTCGTTAGGTATCATCATCAGAGCAAGGAACAGTGCAAATAACACATTCTTGCCCCTGAACTGCAGTCTTGAGAACGCAAAAGCTGCCAGCACTATCACAACAAGCATCACCAGCGTCGTAAGCACCGTGAACAGGAATGTATTCAGAAAGTATCTTCCGAGCTCGACCTGGCTGAAAGCATTAACATAGTTCTCAGCCGTAGGCTGCGTTGTGTAAAGTGACGGGACAAATTCCCCGTTATAAACACCATAATCCTTGAGAGACGTAAGTATCATCCAATAGAACGGAAACAGGACGATAACTGCCCAGACGGTCAGGAAAATGTAAACAACAGTCTTCATTATCTTATTCTTTACCATATCCGCATCACCTCGTTTCCACAACCGCTTTCCTGCTGATCATAAGGTTGATCACAGTAATGGTGAATACGATAACAAACAGTATGAGCGCCGCAGCAGAAGCATATGACGGATATCCTCCGGAGTTCCCGTAGAGCATATCATACACATATCCAACGATCGTATTCATCCCGGCTGAATTAAGATCAGTTCCGAATATGGCAACCTCATCGCTGTATGCCTTGAAAGCCCCGATGAATCCGGTTATCACAAGGTAGAATAACATAGGCGAGATCATAGGGAGCGTGATCTTTGTAAACATCCTGAGCCTGCCCGTTCCGTCTATCTTGGCCGCCTTGTAGTATGTGTCATCTACAGACGCCAGCGCAGACGTCAATATAAGTATCTTAAAAGGCATAACTATCCAGATCGTATAAAGGCACATGACGAACATCTTCGCCCAGTAAGGACCGTCGATGAAATCAACCGCATTGCCGCCAAATGCCTTTATCAGCACGTTGATGAATCCGTCCGAATACGGTGTCTTCTTGAACATGATCATGAACACGAGACCTACTGCCAGAGTGTTCGTTACATAGGGCAGGAAGAACACCGTGTGGAAGAGATCCTTAAGCCGCTTTATCGAATTGAGCGCGAGCGCGATAAGAAGCGCTATTCCCGTCGACAGCGGCACCGTTATTATAACCAGGATAAAAGTGTTCTTGACCGCCTGAAGGAAATACGGATCGCGAAGCACATATGAATAGTTATAGAATCCGATCCCGTGGTATGTCTGCGATGTGAAATTGTATCCTTCCTCAAACGAATATATCAAAACGTCGAACAGCGGATATACCATAAATACGCCGAGGAATACGATTGCCGGCAGCAGGTAGAGCCACGCCTTGTTATTATTCTTCAACATGTTCTTCCTCCGACTGCTCATCTGCCTCATTAACGCTTCCCGTGTATTCGAACTCAACACGTGTCTCATCCTCACGGTCGAAAAGGAAGACTTTCGCCGGGTCAAGCTTAAAACTCACATTCCCGCTGTCGCCGACCGACCTGGCATCCGATGCGCTGACGATGGCTCTGAGGTCAGTGCCTTCGCTCATCGCATGGTGATTTGCAACGATCGTATTATCGCGCCCCATGACCTGAATGCTCTTGACCTTGCCGTGGAGCACATATTGGTCGTCATCCCCTGCAAGTATCAGGCCTTCCGGCCTGATGCCTACGAACACCCTTCTGTCTGCATTATCCTTGAGCCTTACCGGGAGCACTTTATCGTGACCGACATAAAGGTTACCGTCCTTGACCTCACCGCCGAGAACATTGATAGGAGGAGTGCCCAGGAACTTAGCCACAAACAGATTTGCCGGACTGTCATAAACATCCTGAGGCCTTCCCGTCTGATATACGACACCCTGCTTCATGACTATTATGATGTCGGAGATGCTCATCGCCTCCTCCTGATCGTGCGTCACGAAGACTGTAGTGATCCCCGTCTCCTTCTGGATCCTCCTGATCTCTTCCCTTGTCTGGATCCTGAGCCTTGCATCAAGATTCGATAACGGCTCGTCAAGGAGCAGCACTCTCGGTCTCTTTACAAGAGCTCTTGCAATAGCCACACGCTGCTGCTGTCCGCCGCTCATCTGCTTCGGCTTCCTGAAGAGGAGTTCATCGATCTGAACGATACGCGCTACTTCCTCCACCTTCTTCTTCATCTCAGCCCTCGTCAGCTTCTTATCGCCTTTGAGGTTCTCCAGCGGGAACATTATGTTCTTCATTACAGTCAGGTGAGGATAAAGAGCATAGCTCTGGAATACCATTCCTATCCCGCGCTTCTCCGGAGGAAGATCAGTGACATCCTCTCCGTCAAAGAAGATCCACCCCTCTGTAGGTGCCTCAAGTCCGCTTATGAGGTTAAGCGCCGTGCTCTTGCCGCATCCGGAAGGTCCTAATATGCTCACAAGCGAACCGTCGGGTATCTCTACGGTCATATCACTGACGGCTACTACAAATTCATGGATCTTCCTGTCTCTGTTCGGGAACTTCTTGGTTACATGCTTAAGCTCGATCTTCATTCTGCCTGCTCCTTCGTTATGAAAATCAAAAATTCATGAATTTATTTTACACTAATTGCAGTTAATGTATAATAGATATATCAATGTGCCAATAACAGATTATGAGAGGTAACGGCTATGATAGACGCTTTGACAGGTAAGGACTGGATCGAGCAGTTCAGACATTATGCAGATCCCGCTTGTGATTGTTCGATAGAAGAGCTCAGGACAGCTTATCTTCAGATGACGATGAATTACATCAACGAGATCGTAAACACCCGTCAGCTCGAGGATTTTGTATCACAGCATTATGGCGAAGAGCAGGTCGAGAAGCTCTCTGTCGAGGGTGCTCTCGGCAACAGGCTTATCAGGATCCTCTGTCAGAATCCCGATGATCTCGCTGCCCAGGCAGATGCCGCTGCCACATTTGTTGAATACAACATCTACAAATAAACCGTATACCTATGTCTTCAAGACGTTCCACTCTTTTCCCGGGGCTTAAGCCCTCGAATATTCATGAGCGCTTCATGCTCGAGGCGATCAAGGAAGCAGAGAAAGCGATCGCCAAGCAGGAATGCCCCATAGGCTGTGTCATCGTAAAAGATGACAGGATCCTCGTCAGGAGTCATAACCTGCGGCTCACCCGCGGCAATGCCATCTGTCATGCAGAAGTCCTGGCCATAGACAAGGCCTGCCGCAAGATTGGAGACTTCAGGCTCAATGACTGCGACATGTACGTAACACTTGAGCCGTGCACAATGTGTGCGGGCGCCATCATACAGTCACGTATAAGGAAAGTGTATTTCGGAGCATATGAGCCCAAGAGCGGAGCCGTCTGCTCGTGCAACGATATATTCAACGTGGCACACGGTCACAACCATCAGGTCGAATATGAAGGCGGCATACTGGAAGAACAGTGCGCCGCGATGATGAAGGATTTCTTCAAGAACATCAGGATCAGAGACAGGAAATAGCACGTCCCTGTATCATCCTGACTCTCCCGATCACTTTACCTCGACCAGCAGGCCGTATCTCACAAGATAAAGGTACTTCTTCCTGACACTTATGCCAGATGCTTCAAGTGAAGCTGCATAACATCCGATCTGGAAAGAGTGAAGTTCATTTGCCTTCCTGATCACCTCAGATTCGATAATGTCACCGTAATTATCAGTCTTATAGTCAATAACGACAGCACCGTCATCCTCATAATAGACTGCGTCGATAATACCCTGCACCAGGACAAAATCATCAGGAGAGGCACCCTCATAGGCAGGAAGCGCAAACACGACAGGCTTCTCATATTCCGCTCTTCCGTCCATGTCGGCTTTGTTCAAAGCGGCTCCGGCCGGTGTATAGGCAAATTCACATATTCCGTCAGCGAATTCAGAAGCCACCTTGATGACATCATCAGTATCGTAACCGGCAAATACGCCTTCTCCGGCCAGTTCCCGGACATTAGAGATCAATTCATCACTGCCTGCCTTATACCTGGCAGGATCAGCCCACTGCATTATGAGGTGGACTATCGTTCCCTTACCCGCTGCAGTTACCTTGCCCGACAGCTTGTCAATATACTCTTCCTTATCCCTGACATAAAGGTCAACGTGGGTAGATGTGGAGATATTCCAATCGTTGATCCCCGTTACGGCAACCTTGAACGGTATCTTAATGCTCCTGTCATAGGGATATGCACCGTATGAACGGCTATGATCAGTATCAGTGCCGGACGTCTGTTCCCCGGAATCTTCTGTCCCCTGTTCATCCGCATAGGGATTATCGGCAAATATACCTTCCAGTTCATCATTGTCTAAGGTTATGACTTCAAATCCGTCATAATCTTCAATGTATTCAGGTGCCGCGAATCCTTCTCCCATGATCTGCCGCAAAGAAGATGCACAGGAGGCTCTGAACAGAGCAGACATAAGTATGAATCCCACTCTTTTATTGCCGTTAAGCCAGTACTCTCTCGAGAATCTGCTGCCGCCGTATCTTGATGCAGCAGCGGCTGCCTGATTAAGATAAGTAACTTTGTTGTCTCCATAGTCGGCTACCGTCACCATGCTCAATTCCTGTTCGGCGCGTGTAAGGGCGACATACAAAAGGCGCATTGCTTCGGCATTCTCTGCTATCTTCCTGTCACGGTTATACATTATCCTGGATGCAGAGACAGAAAGCGATATATTATCCATATCGTAATCATCTACCACGAATCCCGCCTTCTTATCGAGTGTGATTCCCGAACTCGTCTCATTCCTCTCTCCCATATCGTCGAAAGCAAATATCACAAACGGCGCTTCAAGCCCCTTACTTCCGTGTATGCTCATGCAGCGCACCGCATCTTCTTCCTGTACATTCCCTTCATACTTGATATTGCCGCTGATCTTGATCTTGATCTCCTCAAGCTTCGACGCAATAGTTCCTATGTCGGTTCCGTATCTCTTGAACGTCTTTGACAGCCAATCCTTAAGGATATCGAGCTTCTTAACACCGTGATTATCTTCGGAAATGATGTTGGCTCTTATCCCCGTCTCCTCATATATCATGTCAACCATGTCATCGATATCGCTTATCCTGCAAGACATCCTCATATCGTCCAGTACAGCCGTAAAGTTCTCCAGTCTGATCTTCAGTTCCGAATCAGGTGCAGCATCACAATACTTCCTTATCCTGGACATCAGATTGACTCTCATATAGTCACTGTGCTCTGTCTTGATAAAGGCATTGATCTGCGCCAGTTCGTCGAGTGTGAAATTCGTGAAACGGAAATTCCTGAGCATAATTGACATAAGGTATTCATCACGGTATTCGTTCCCGAGAACAATGATAAGATTAATAATGCTCTGAATGTCCATATCTTCAAATACAAGCGACTTGTTGTCGGACACCGTCGGGATACCGTGAAGATTAAGGAAATCGGATAACATCTGACCCTTGCTGCCGTTGCGGGTAAGGATCTTAATGTCCTTACGGCTGTGACCTTCAGTGTCTAGGTATCTTCTGACTTCTCCCAGCACCCCGTAACAAAGTGCGAGATTCAGACGCTGTCCGTCAGAAGTATTCTCCTCTTCATCATCCGACTCGATCCTCTCCCTGTTACCGGATCTCAGAAATTCGGCGGATCTGTTAACGACCACAAGTCTCGGCTTCGGCGAGTGACCTGTGTGCTCTGACCATACCAGTTCCTGGTCTTCGTTATATTCGATCTCAGCGCCTTCCTTCGTCATCACCTGCCTGAAGACAAAGTTAACAAAATCCACCACTTCACAGCTGCTTCTGTGATTGCCCCTCAGGAATCTGATGCTGCCTTTGCCGGGATCATTAAGTCTTTGGATAAACAGACTCGGATCAGCATTGCGGAACTTGTAGATACTCTGCTT
>CADBNJ010000148.1 GCA_902795955.1 Oscillospiraceae bacterium | reverse complement strand
ATCGCGAGGGAGAAGCTTCTCTATTCCGTTCTTCCCAACATCTCCAGCATAACGCAGGTAACGGATGCACAGGCAAGGAACTTAACGCCCCTTAATCAGAAATTATTCGCAGAAGTCTGCTACAGCAGGCTTTGCCAGGAGTTTGATTCCTTCAAGCGTTCGTACCAATCGAGATTTCTCTATGCCTGCCGGATCGAAGACGGTCAGACGATATTCATGATAACCGGAACTCTTGAAGACGAGAAACGCACGAGCCAGGGCGGAGACATATTTGAACTGGGTTACTCGGTCCCTTACAAGGAAGGGGCTTATCCTGTCCTTGACGAGGTCCTGAAGACTCATAAGATGCCTGATAAGATGGAACTGTCCATGGGCGATTCCGCTGACAACAGTTCTGTTCATACTTTTGTTCCGATATATGCAGACGGAGAGATGGTCATGGTATTGTCCGTATCGCTCGAATGGACTGACATTATGATCAGTGCGGCCAGGCCTGCCATCGTGATCACGTGTGCTACGGCTGTTCTGTTTGCCTTCCTCGGTCTGACGATCTATCTGCTCATAAGGAAGACGGTGAGTACTCCGGTCAACAGGGAGCAGGCGATAATCAAGAACTACGAGACTTACAAAGATTCGGAATTTGCCGTTGAATCGCTCAGCAAGATCGTTACGGACAATGAGATCCAGTCGCTTGCCGAAGGGTTCTCTTCGATGGTCGAGGAGATCGACAGGTATATCAAAGAGGTCCGCCACGCCACGAAGGAACGTGAGAAGATCAAGGCGGAACTGTCGATGGCTGCAGCTATTCAGGAGAGCCAGCTCCCGAGGGTATTCCCCGCTTTCCCCGAACGCGATGATTTCGATGTATATGCCTCAATGACACCCGCAAAGGAAGTCGGAGGTGACTTCTATGACTTCTTCCTTATCGATGAGAATCACCTGGGTCTCATAATTGCGGATGTATCCGGCAAGGGAATCCCCGCAGCACTGTTCATGATGGTGTCCAAGATCCTCATCAAGAACCACCTTATGCGCGGAGAGAGCCTTTCTGAGGCACTTGGAAGAGTGAACAATCAGTTGATGGAGAACAATGAGGCAGAGCTCTTTGTAACTGTATGGGCAGCTGTCATTGATCTGTCTACAGGTAAAGGTACTGCCGCAAATGCCGGTCATGAGCATCCGATCATCAGGAGGGCTGACGGGGAGTACGAATTTATACAGTACAGACATTCACCCCCGATCGCTACCTATCCGGATCTCAAGTTCAAAGAGCATGGATTTGAACTTCATCCCGGGGATTCCCTGTTTGTGTATACTGACGGTCTTCCCGAGGCGACCAATTCATCTTCCGAACTGTTCGGAGGCGACCGTATGCTCAATGCTCTCAACAGGAAGCCTGATGCCACCCCGGAGATACTTCTTAATATCGTCATAAGCAGCGTTAACGAGTTCGTCGGTGAAGCGGAGCAATTTGATGACCTGACGATGCTCAGTATCAGGTATAACGGTCCGGCAGATAAGCCGGATATCGGTTCCCTCATCGGATCGGATGATGATGACAAACCTGACGAACAATAAAATTTTATCGTAAAACAATAAAAAGTTGTTGCAAAACAGAAATACCTGTTGTATTATAAGCTCATCACACAGGAGGTGAGCTGTTATGGGCAGAGCAAATAACCTTATCAGGTATACGAAGATCGCGACTGTTATCTTTATAGCATTTGTAGTCGCGGCAGACGTCTTCGGATTTATTATTACGGGTTACATAACGCGCGTATGGGCTGACAGGAGTGATGCTTTCGCGATGATCACGCTTGCAACCGTTTATTATCTGGGAACGGCAGGTGCCTATGTTGTGTTGTTTGCCCTTTACAGACTCCTCAGCAACATGGGGAAGAACATTGTATTCGATAAGCAGAACACGAAGCTGATGAAGATAATCGCCATCGCATGTGCGCTGATGGGTGCCGACTGTGTGGCAGGGACTCTCGCCTGGTTCGGTACTGTATATGCGGCAGTCATCTGCTTCTTCATGGTGCTCATTATCCTGTGCGTGAGAGCAGTGTTTGAGAAGGCGATAGAGATGAAGGATGAGCTCGATCTTACCATATGAGGGAAGGAGGATGAAGCAATGATCGTTATCAATCTTGATGTAATGATGGCAAAGCGCAAGATGTCCTCCGGTGAACTCGCGCAGCGGATCGGCATAACGCAGGCCAACCTGTCAATTTTGAAGAATCAGAAGGCAAAGGCCGTGAGGCTTGAGACCCTTGATGCCATATGCAGGAATCTGGAGTGTCAGCCCGGAGATATCCTGGAGTACAAAGAAGACTAAGAGGTAATCACAATGGAATTAACAAGATCTTCCAAGATCGCCGGCATCCTGCTGGCGTATCCTATAGCATACGCTTATTTGAAGTTTTTTCTGTTTGATCTGAGCGATAAGAATGTCACTCTTAAGAAGGCTGTGTTCGTATTGTTCTTCATTATCTGGAATGAGCTGGTTGTGAGGGGAAGAGGAAAGACACCCGCCAAAGAGACGTATTTCTGGTACGGGATAATGGGAATTGTCGCCCTGACATTCGAGACGGGACTGTCTGAAGGAGTGTCCTTCCTCGGTCTCCACCTCTGTGCATTCTACGTTGCCATCGTAAGCAACAGATTATGCTATGAGGGGAAGACGGGAAGCTTCATAGCGGCAGATCTGTTCAATGCGCAGTTCCTTAAGGGCTTCGGCGGAATGGGACAGATATTCATAGACATGGCGCATTCGGGGAGAAGCTCCGCGGGCAGCAGCACTCAGGGCAAAAAGGCGTCGGCGGCAGGTGCGTTCCTCATCATACTGGTGCTCATCCCGGTATTCATCGTGGCGGTCTTCCTCCTTGCTCAGATCAACGCGGGATTCGGGGCAGCAGTAATGAAGATCGTAAAGTCATTTGACTTCCTGACGGATTTCAGATGGATCATCAATAACATGGGATACTTCATATTTGCGGTTCCCACTGCAATGTACCTGTACGGACTTCTGGGCAAGAGTGCCGCAAGCAACGGGGAGGCGGAGAAGAGGTCATACGGCAGGCTTGTGAAATGGCGTATGTCATGCAGAAGGATATCGCCTGTCGTATGTGCTTCCGTAACAGGTATATTTGTGCTTCTCTATCTTGTTTTCTTCATCTTCGAGGCAGGATACCTGTTCAGCGCATTTGCCGGCCGGCTTCCCGAAGAGTTCACTGCAGCCGAATATGCAAGAAGAGGCTTCTTTGAACTGACGGGCATCATGTTCATCAACATGATGATCTACCTGCTGATATCATACTTTGAGGACCGGGAGCTTTACGGGCGCAAGGCATCGGTGGTGATGACTGCCGCTCTGATGATCGAAAGCATGATCTTTGCCGTCGTATCTTTCTCAAAGCTGGCTCTCTATTATTCAAGGTTCGGATACACGCCCAAAAGACTGCTGGCAATATGGGGAACACTGATCTTCGCCTCCGGCGCGGTGATGGTGATCATCTCGACGGTAAGGCGGAAGGATATGTCCAAAGCGTGGATCCTGCTCGCGGCGGCAAGCTTTGCTGCAATGAGCGTATTATCTACAGTATTATTTTTGACATTGGGAGGAATAAGGTAATGTCCAAAAAAGCGAAAGTCATCATCATTTCGGCAGGAATAGCATTGGCCCTGATCGGGACAGCGGCGGCGGTAGTGATACACGGTGCGTTCACATACACATCGAGATGTGCTCACATCAAGCCCAAAGACGGGATCACGGTTCAGATAGGCGATACACTCAGTATCGACGAACTGGCGGAGTTCTCCAATTACGATACACGCAGCATCACCGCCGTGATAGGGGCAAAGGGAACGATATCGGAGGATAAGCAGCACGTAACCATCGAAGAGGGTTCCGGCAAGGCAGAGATCGAACTTTTTGCCACAAACGAACACGCTCCCGAATGGTCGGATAAGACAGTCACGGTGCTTATCTCGGGAAGGGGATGAAGTGACATATGGGAAAGGTTATAAGAATTACAGGAATAATCCTGCTGTGCACCTTTATTTTTGCGGGTTGCCGCATGAAGGGTTATGACAGCGGCAGCTGGGCTCTTCCGTCCAATTCCGTATCATATGACAAGCGTGACGGCAATGAGACGGATATGATGTATATCACGGTGGGAGACAGATCATACATGCCTTACGGAACCGCCGGCAAAAGGATAAACGAAGATATGATCAGGGAGTGCCTCGGGTACACGGACGGTGACAGGAATGCAAGGATATACACCCTGTCGAATGATCCGTATGACAATTATCTGATGTTATATAACGTCAGCGGTATCATGGAACAGCCTGACTTCTGGAGGGCATCAGATACAATGGGCAAGAGTGTGTTTACACCGGACTTCATCAATTCTCTCGGATATGATGCCTGGGCTTCATCGGGCGGATACGGTGAGCTCCGGGAAGCAAAGACCGGCTTAGTCATTAATGCTGATGACATTGTCCTTCTGAGTTATGAATACACGATCAACGGCAGACCGGGCGGAGGCGGACAGACAGGTCATGCGGACGGCACCGTGATCGGGAAGGGTGAGGTCTTCAATATCGGAATAACCGAAGTTGACATCAGGGACAAAGCGGATGAGGAAGCAGCATTTGATGCCGCGATCCAATTCTCCGTTACTGACAGCAGCGGGCAAGTACATAAGGTCGATGGCGTCTATGAGAGGCAGAGGATGCTGGGTTCTGTGCTGAACGATCTGGAGATCAGAAATGATCCGGCAGGAGGATACTTCCTCTTTGAGGATGTGTGACCGGCGAAATATTACATCGGTTGTAACGGATACGATTTTACTTGAACGCCGCCACGGATATGTTAAGATAATTTGTAGAGGGCTCCCGGCATCAACGTCGGGAGTTAATTTGAATAAGGGGGTTCAGGGTATGAACGCAATGGTTGGTGCAGGTGTCATCGCTGCAATGGATCAGATGACGATTACGATCATTGCTGCAGGTGCAGCAGTATTATTCCTTCTCATAATCATCTTTACGAGCTATGTGAAGGCACCTCCGAACAAGGCATACATTATTACGGGTCTGAAGAAGAAGCCGAAGATCCTCATCGGTAAAGCAGGACTTAAGCTTCCGTTCCTTGAGAGAAGAGATGAGCTCCTCATCGAGCAGCTCTCCATCGACATCAAGACGGGTGATTATGTTCCGACGGCCGACTTCATCGGCGTCAACATCGACGCTGTTGCCAAGGTCCAGATCAGGACAGATGAAGACGGCATCAAGCTCGCCATGAAGAACTTCCTCAACATGAACAGCGCGCAGATCAATGCCCAGCTCGTTGATTCTCTGCAGGGTAACATGCGTGAGATCATCGGCACGATCACACTGAAGGAACTCTGCAATGACAGAAAGTCGTTCGGTGATCAGGTTCAGGAGAAGGCTCAGGTCGATATGAACAATCTGGGCATCCAGATCATCTCATGCAACATCCAGCATGTTGAGGATAAGAATGATCTCATCACGGCTCTTGGTCAGGACAACATGGCTACGATCCAGAAGACCGCTTCCATCGCGAAAGCAAACGCAGAGCGTGACGTGGCCATCGCACAGGCAGAGGCTGCAAAAGAGGCCAACGATGCCAAGGTAGCTTCCGAGACTGAGATCGCCATCAAGCAGAATGATCTCGCTATCAAGAGATCAGAACTTCAGGTGGTACAGGATTCCAAGAAGGCTGAAGCTGACGCTGCATACCGCATCCAGGAGCAGGCTCAGAGGAAGTCGATCGAGGTAGCCAACACCGAGGCTGACATCGCTAAGCAGGAGAAAGAGATCGAGCTGAAGATGAAGGAAGCTCAGGTCCGCGAGCAGGCTCTCGATGCTGAGGTCAAGAAGCAGGCAGACGCCGAGAAGTACCGTCAGCAGCAGATGGCCGATGTGGCTCTGTACAAGAGGCAGAAGGAAGCTGAAGCAAGGAAGTACGAGCTGGCTCAGCAGGCTGAAGCCAAGAAGATCCAGGCTGAGGCTGACATGATCGCCATGCAGAAGGAAGCTGAAGGTATCCGTGCAAAAGGTGAGGCTGAAGCTGATGCGATCCGTGCAAAGGCGGAAGCTGAGGCTATCGGTATCGACAAGAAGGCTGAAGCTATGCAGAAGTACGGCGAAGCAGCCATCATCGAGATGCTCTGCAAGATGTATCCGATGGTAGCTGAGGCTATTGCAAAGCCGCTGGCAAATATCGACTCCATCACGATGTATGGTGAGGGCAATACGGCAAAGATGACAGAGGATATCACGAAGTCATTCAAGCAGACTATCGACGGTATCGGCGATTCACTGGGCATCAATCTTGCTGCAGTGATCGGATCTTTTGCAGGCACGAAGCTTGCAGGCAATACTAATTTCGGTCTGGGACAGGCTGTTGCAGCCGCTAATGCAGGCAAGACAGTTCCCGGTCCGGCAGCACCTGCCGCACCTCAGGCTCCGTCAGGATATACAAAGCCTGTAGAGGATGACGATACATCCGGCGAAGACGATGAGTGATCAGTAATTAGTAATCGGTAATTAGTGAGCTATGGCTTAAGACGATGAGAGGCCGCCCCGGGAGGGGCGGTTTCTTTATCAGGGATGCCCGCAGATGACTTGCTCGCTTCAGTCCTCGGTTTGGCGCTCGCATTTTGCATTAAGTAAAACTTGAGGGTATCCGGCCCGGCGCCAAACCTGCGGAAGTCCGCTCGCAAGCATCAGCGGGCTTGACCCGGGGGTTACTTGCGTGGCTTGTATCCGGAGAAACAGGGGGTCAGTCATGTATTCTGACTAGTGCTCTGTGTATAATAGCTCTAACATATAAATGCTCAAAGATTATCAGATAAAAATATACAGATGATATATTACACAGGCAGTATACTGCTCAATGTACGCCGCAAGGATTGAGCTTTACTCTGCATACGCAGTATACTGCTCAATGTACGCTGCCAACATTGAGCTCTACTCT
>CADBNJ010000147.1 GCA_902795955.1 Oscillospiraceae bacterium | reverse complement strand
TTTTGATATCATTATTCAGTTCTCGTTCGGATACACAAGCCTCTTATCAGTGTCGAACCAGTCGGCCACCATTCTGAACATCTTGACGATCCTCTTGCCTGAATCCGTTATTGAGTAAGTACCGTCACCGTTGTCAACAAGCGTTCCCGTGGCGATCTGCTCATTGAACCTCTTCTCGAAAGCTCCGTAATCAACGACATACTTGCTCGTGAATATCTCCTGAACGTCCTCCTGTGTGAACTTCTGATCGGAATTCTCATCCATATAGCTCAGCATGAACACTGACACCGACCTCTCGACGGTGACGGGGATGAGTACGAACAGCACCGTATTGACGCAGCAGAATATGACGAACATCATTATTATGTCCCTTATGGTCACAAAGTTCCAGAACTTGCGTACCACCGCCATAGTAACTGCTGACAGGATGCCTGTCAGTATGATGAACACGATCCCGCGGTACATCAATACTTCCATTCCTTTCAAAAGTCCGGTATGGAACAGCAGAACAAAAATAACGCTATACACGATGTAGATCAGAGCATACAGCCCGATCAGTTTAAGTATCTTCTTCATAAATTATCCTCCCCGACCGATCCTGCGGTAATCCCATGTGCGGCCTTCGTTCGGGTCCGTCCATACCAGCGTTCCCACCGGAACGAACTCAGCGGAGAGCCCGTCGTTCTTATCGCAGATCACGTACTCATAATTATACACGATAATCAGCTTATCCTCATTTGTCACGTAAAGATTGAAGCACTGTGTCTCATCGCCCCTGTATTCAGAGAGCGTAATAACATCACCCGAACCGTACGCATAAGGAACTGCCGTAATGTATTGACCCGTGGACACATCCCGGAGCATAGTCTTGTCGCCCGAATTAACGGCCTCGACCGTGTAGGAGACCGTAGATCCCTTGATCTCGTAAGTATCATTGTCGAGCGGATTATGTGCCTGGCGGTATCCCGAGCTCAGGTAATCCTTGTAGAGCTCACGGTCCTGCGCCATCTGCGGTCTTAACGTGGCAAGACCCAATACCAGAGGGAATACCGTAAGCAGTGCGAACGATACGAGAGTAAAGCGGAAAGACCACGATATCTTAGCTCCGGAGAGGCTCTTGAACCGCTCTGACACGGGCTTTCTCTCCCTTCCGTCGAACCACACTTTGAGTGCCTTCCACCCTGCCGCGCTCATCGGGAAAAGTATCACGAAGAACGGAAAAACATACTGCGATTTGGCTTCCCAGAAGGTGTGGAAAATAAACCCTCCGATGAATATCACCGCCATGACCATGGCTTCGTCAAACCCTCCGGAGCTGCGCTTAACAAACCACACGTAGAGAATGGCGCCCAGCCACACAATAAGCTGAAAATAAGACAGGAATACAATAACCGGATATGCATTGCCCGGGAGTATCATACGGTAGAACCATCCGGAAGTTCCGTGCTGCGGGACTGACTGGACGGACCAGTACGATTTGTAAGCCGGATCTGCCCACTGGTGCATTTGCTTTCGAGTGAAGAAATTGAGAAGGTAAGAAGGTGAAGATGCCATCTCCGACATTATCTGTGAATATACCTGCGCCGAGAATTCGGAATGCTTCGCCTTATCGCCCTGAAGTGACCTGTATGTATCTTCATTGAAGCCGTTGAATCCGCCTGCATACCCTGCAGCATTCTCCTGAACTCCCATGGCAAGATACGACATGTAGCTGACTCCGCCCTTGAGCTCACATCCGGTTACCGACCGCATCACCAGCGTGGGAACGAGGGACGACAGCCACAAAGAGACGAGGAGCGCGGGGACAAAAAGTATCCTGCCCCACGCCTTTGTGTGAACGGCCTTAAACAGACAATAAATACCGATTCCCACACCGAATATCATGTAATTTGACTTGAATATGCAGGCCGCAAATACCGCCATGACGGACATGATGCCGCAAAGCACGGGATGTCTGCTCCTGCCGAATGCCGATATCATGAGCCTCACCGCAAGTACGGACAGTGCCAGTCCTGCGATATTGCCGTAAATAAAAAGCGAATAGAGCGTAGTCGGAATGAACAGAAGACCTGCCAGCATAATGATAATCCTGCCGCATTTCCCGAGTCCGATCTGCCCACCGACCTCGGCAAGCTCCCTGTAGAGAATAACGAGGAATATCACGTTCATTATCCTCACCGCAAGGTAATTATAAGTCCCGAATACAAAGCTCCCCAGATACATGATGAGCGCGAAGCCGTACTGGTTCGGATACACATCCATGTAGCCCGTGGGCATGAACATCCCGTAATTGCCTCTGGTAAGTCCGTATACGCTCTCCTGGACCCTCAGCTGATCAACGCCGGAATCCAGCCCGCAGCAGAACGCCGCAGCCAGTCCCGCGGCCGCCGTAAGGCCCAGTAAGATTATCCTGGTAATATCGTAATGGCGCACCGCGAGAGACATCACCTTGCGCACATCGATGAACAGCACACCTGCCGCTGCCAGCGCAACGCAAACGAGATTGAGGATAACTATATCCCCGCTGTAGTAATTCAATTCGAATCTGTCCGCCGAGGTGAAGCATGTCACGGTCATGTTGAGCACGAACACATACACTGCCAGCGCGAAAAAAACAACTCCGATCACATTCCTGTACAGCTTCATCCGTCGAACCTCCACCCTGAAGCGACCATATGTCCGCCGTTATAGAGGCTGTATGTATCGCCTTCCTTCACGATGTCAAATTCCTGCGAACCGTCGTATCTGAAGTAGTTGATCCCAACTCCGGCAAAAGGTGCTGCCGTAATGTACAGCTCTTCCTCCCCCACGACTCTCATCCTGTAGAGCGAACCGTACTGCCTGACCTCGACCTGATATCCGCCCGCATTGTAGAGGCCTTCCTTAAGCACTCCGCTGCTTCCCCTGCTGACATTGCGGTATGCGGCAAAAAAGAATAACCCCGCCGCAATGACAATACCCGCTGCGGCCGCTATCAGATTGATGTGTGATCTTTTGCTCTTTTCCATATGCAGATTATATCATTTGTGACAATAATCGGACTATCGTTTTGATACAATGGTCTCATGAACGGCAAGGATTACGAGAAGCGCTGTGCGGACTACCTCAGAGCCCACGGCTACAGACATGTCAGACTGACCGGTAATTCGGGTGATTACGGGGTGGATATCGTCGCGACGAAGAGGCGGCACAGATATGCCGTACAGTGCAAGTTCTACTCAAGACCTGTGGGAGTTGCAGCGGTCCAGCAGGTGGTCGGCGGCATGGCCTATTACGGCTGTGACAGGGCACTGGTAATGACGAACAATACTTTCACGAAGCAGGCAAGAGAACTTGCCCTGAGCAATGATGTGGAGCTTCTGGATAACATCAGGAGAGCCGGCAGCAGCAAGCTGCTCCTGTTATTGTTCTTCGCGTCAGCAATGCTGCTGCTGATGCTTACGGAATACCGCACATATGCATTAATGGCGCTCGGATCAGCAGCCGTCATCACCTTCTTTGTGCTGTATCTGAGGCGCAGAGCGGTCAGGGAGATCATGGAATATAATACAGAGTGTAATCCTCTCCCGTGACTGAGCCTGAAGTGCGGAATATCTCCTTGAACGGGGCACCTTCCACCGCATAATACAGGAGCAGGTACTTGCCTCTGTATTCCTCATGATTGGGGATGTCGAATATGGCATCCATTATCTTGTCCGGCTCATTTACACAGTACAGTGCATCCTCGATATTTGCCCCGTACCTGATGTCGTACAATTCCTTGCCGGTATAAGGCACAATCGTCTGCGCGAAGATGCCGGCATCGACGAGGATCTCCTTCTCATCAGGCAGATTACTGTTGATGTACTCAGCCATCTCCCTGCCGGATGAGTAGTTGGATGTGATGTCCTTTGTTATGTAATAGACTGTATCGATCATGGATCCCGTAATAACGAACGACAGGAAATACACCCCTGTGTTTATCAGGTTCCGTATCTTGTTCTCCCCGCCTTCACCGTAAACGGTAAGCGCATAGATCAGGAGAAATACCTGTATCAGTATCAGGCGCTGGAACAATACGCCGGAATATACGGTCTTATACACGAGGATCATGAAGGAGAACGTGATGACCAGTGTGATCATCTCCTTCATGTTCTGCCTGAACCTCACTAATACACTGACGGCAATTACGGCCATGAGAACGATCATGCAGATGATCAGCATGTCAGTATCGCTGTTAGCCTCAACGCTGTACCCTATATTGCGCTCTCCGTACAGAGTGATAATTACCGCCACTGTCGACGCGGCAATGACTGCGAGTCCTCCCGCCATGAGACATATCCTGCGCTTATCAAGCTGTGATCTTCTCAGTAGGAACTTCCCGATCTCGTAAATATGGAAAGTAATCGTAAGCCCTGCCACAAGACCCCATGTCATGGCATGCGTAAAGACCATCAGCGCCACGGGTATGCTGTACAGGAACGGGTGATCATAGCGTTTACTGTAAAGTGCGGCAATGATCATGCCGAAGAGCAGTATCAGACAGTAGTTGCGTGCGATCGATGAATATGTGTAGATAAAAGGGATCGTGAACAGTGTTATGATCTTTGCGGCAATATTCCACCTGACCTTAAACAGGAATATGAATGCACTCACTGCCACGATAAGATAGCTGAGGAGATTCATTGTCCATACAGGTGCTCCGCACCTGGCAAGAGGGATCAGCATAAAATGCCACAGCAGCGGATGCGCCTCATACCGGCTGAATTCTATCATCTCGGGGACCTGCATGTACTTGGCCATCAGCCAGGCATGGATCTCATCACGCCAGGGCTCATGGATTATGACAAGGTATGCATTTATCAAAAGAAAAACGGTAAATGATACCGCGAGAATGATCCTCTCACGACGATCGTTCAACAGTTAATCCTCCTCCACAAAAAGGAAGCAGAGGATTGCGAAGAGCAGCATAAGGCCTGCCCCGCCGAGGAACATATAGTAGCCGTAGCCGCGTGTATACTCAGGCATGATGGGGTTAATTGTTGCAACAGATACGATCTTGTCTTTCCAGTTCGACCATGCGACAATAGCGCAGCCAACAGCTATACCTGTCGTAAGGAATGTCATAACCCTCGAATAGTGGATCAGCATAAGAAGTATTGCAAGGACTGCTACTGCAACGATCACCTTGCCCAGATAATTGCCCGAGAGATTGAACTCGCCGAACAGAGTGAGCCCGACCTTCGTATAACCTTGATGCATATCTACGAAAGGCAGGAATGTTCCCGCAATGAGAAGAAGCGCAGATATAATATAGAAAGGTTTGAATAGTTTTGACGGGCGCATACTGGTACCTCCTTGCTATTACTGACATACAGCCACATTTTTATTAAACAACTCTTTGATATGATGTCAATGAATTTAACCTTATTTTAATCTTATTTTAATATGAGATTGGACTTGCGGATTACTTTGTGTTATTATAATCAAGCTCGGCAATGGAGAAGTACCCAAGAGGCCGAAGGGGAGGCTTTGCTAAAGCTTTAGGCGGGGCAACCTGCGCGGGGGTTCGAATCC
>CADBNJ010000146.1 GCA_902795955.1 Oscillospiraceae bacterium | reverse complement strand
TCAGGGAGCTTATCGCCCTGGCGCAGTCCCTCAGGCATCTTGATGCCGCCGACCGTGCCGCTCTTCTTGTATTCCTTGAGAGCAGAACCTTCGAGGTATCCTCTTACGATGCACTCTGCGGGGAGCATCTTGACCTTCTTGACGAGCATGGATCTGCCCTTGAGCTCCTCCTCGTACTTGTCAAGTCCCATAGGATACTCCTTGGGATCTGTCGTAATTACATGGTTGGGGATGATATCCTTTGTGAAGTCAAACCAGAAAGCCGAGATGGAGGACAGAACCTTGCCCTTATCGGGAATGAGCTCGTCGAACACCACGTCGAAAGCCGAGATCCTGTCGGTAACGATCATGAGGAGAGAATCTCCCAGGTCGTATACATTACGCACCTTGCCCTTGATAAACACCGGCATGTCAATGAAATCTGTGTCTTTGATCAACATATATTTATCCTCCTTCAAAGGAATAATTTGCAATATAGCAATTATCGCTAATATAAGCAGTTAAATCAAGATAATTGACAACACAAATTGTTTTATTTATTATCGCTCGTATATGGATAAATTATATAGTAATATAAAGAAGCATCCTCTGCTGACCGCATTAGTATTGAACGGCATTTTCTTTGCTGCCGCCGTTATTTTCTGTGACCAGAAATACGAGACGGCAGATGACTTTTTTGAGGACGCGATACTGTCCGGAGCATTTGAGGGAAGAAGCGATCCGCATCTTCTTTATTCTAATATTTTACTCGGTTATTTCCTTAAAACACTCTACACATTGATCCCCGGAGTCAGCTTCTATTTCCTGTTCCTCATACTGCTCGGGTTCGCATCGGTAACATCTGTTCTATGGCTGATACTGAGGCGCTGCGGGGACAGGACTGATACATTGGCCAAACTGGTTATATGCATCATCTTTCTCGTTTTCTTTACGGATGACCTTTATATTTTGACCCAGTTCACCAAAGCCGCGGCTGTCGCAGTCACATCCGGTGGCCTTGTCTTTCTGGCGGGAATATGGGATGAGAACGGTCTGAAGGCCGGACCGGTAACAGCAGGATTATCCCTGATCACCGCAGGAGTGCTGCTGAGACTGCAGACCATATATATATCTGCGCCGTTTCTGCTGGCAGTATTCATTTACGAAGCTGTAAGGAACAGAAAGCGCATTCTCTCAAGACTGTTGATGTGCACAGGTGCTGTGATTCTCGCTTTCGCATTGCAGTATGCAAATCTGCTGATATGGAATACAGATCAGGAATACGGAAATTTCAAGCACATGGAATCATACCGTCCGCAGATTACCGATTCGGATAAATCGTATAACTTCGAGGATATCAGGGAACCGTTGTCTGATATTGGTATTGATTTCAACGATTATGTGATGATCGGCACATGGAATTTCACTGACAGGAGCGTTTTTGACGAGGCAAAACTTAAAAGCTTTATTGAGATCATCAACGCTCAGAACAGCAAAAAGCAGATCAATCTAAGTGAAAAGGCACAAAAAATAGCAGATAAGAATTACTGGGAATACACTGTCATATGGGGTGTTGTCGCAATGATGGTCTTTAACATTGCACTGAATAGAAAAGTTTGGTTACGGCATCTTATCCCTTTTCTTGTATCAGCCATTCTGATAATCGCCTTCTATTTCTACGGGCGGATAAATTACCGTACGGAGTGCAGTATAATCATAAGCTGCGCGATTGCCATGGGATATATTGCCGGTGTCATTCCCGGAAGTTCCCGATTACCGGCAAAGTCAAAACATCTGATCCTTTCTTTGGCAGCAGCCGCATTTATGCTGTGGCACTTGGCAGTCTATCTTCCCGATACTTCATACAAAACGCTCGATCAGGAGCATTACTTCGGCTACGTCTGGAACACCATGCAGAATTCAGGCGGATATAATCCGAACAAATATAATATCAGAATCTCATCAAGACGCCCGTGTGAAGAACTGCTGAGTGTTATAGAGAATGACAAGGATAATTATTATCTGTTCGATTTCAACACTTTTCTTTTTATCGGATCGTATAACCATAATCCGTGGAAGAGGCTTGACAGTTATTATTTCAGAGATAACTATTTCTACACCGGAGGCCTTACGATGATGCAGTTCCCCGGCCAATCCAAGGTTTTTATGTATAACGGGATCGACCCTGACAATCCTTTCGGGAGTATCTGTAATGACAATATAAGAGTTGTGGATAATTATTTCTATGATAATAAACTGACTTATTTGAGACAGCATTACGATGAGAATACGGACATAAAACTCATCGGAGAACCTGACGGATTTAAGATCTGGAAGTACTACAGATCAGAGTGAATAGACAGCAATGCCCGCAATGATGATGCACAGGGCGGTGACCTTGCGGATTGTAGGCTTCTCCTTGAGGAATACTGCACTTAAGACAGTTACGAAGATATATCCCGTTGAATCCAGTATCGCACCCATGGACAGCGGGATCCCCTTGTACGCATATATTGACATGAACGTTGCGATCACGAAGACTGAGTATGAGATTATAACCGCCGGGTTAAGGTATTCCCTGATAAAGGATCCGTGCTCCCTGTCTGCAGACTTCTTGAGCAGGATCTGCGATACAGAGCTTATGAAGACGCCGCCGATCAGTACAAGCGCGTAGATCCAATTAATCCCGTTCATTGTTGTTCTCCATTGAATACAGGACTACTCCAACAATTACTATCGCAGCTCCGATGAGTTTCTTTGCCGTTATCTGTTCACCAAAAAACATTACGCCCCATACCATTCCCCAGATCACAGTAACGGCTTTGTTTGCATATGCCAGTGACAAAGGCAGCCTTTTGATCAGTTGCTGCCAGCAGATGGCATAGACACCGAGAATGAGGATCATTCCTCCATAGAACAGGCAGAATCTAAGGCTGAGAAAAGCCTCTCCCGCAGCAGACTTGCTCATAACTCCGCTGAAAGACATTATAAGCAGCGTAATATGAAGAAATGCAAAAAGTAATATGCTGCTCTTCTTAGTGTGGGATTGCATAAAGGACCAGTTCCATCAGATTATCATTATGGTGTCTTATATAGTACGTATATCTGCTGCCGGTATCAAGCGAAGCAATATACTGCGGTATCGTTATCAGATCCTCCCTCTTATGGTAAACACAGACGGCAAGAGCGGGAACATCTCCGGAGATAATACGTGATGCACCCTTCAGAGCATCCAGTTCACTCCCTTCCACATCCATCTTGATGAAAGTAACTCTGTCCCCGTCAGGAATAAGGTTATCTATGTTATCCACTTCGATCTCGATATCACCGTCTTCTGAAATGACAGAACCGTCACCTGCGGAATTGAACCGGAACACATGATGTCCGTCCGATACGCCCTTATCAAACAGCACGAACTTATCCGGTGGGATGATCTTTTCCGCCACCTTCCTGTTGATCTCGGCTATGTTCGCGCCGTCAGGCTCGAAAGAATAGATCCTTCTGACGCGGTCCTGTCCGTAGAACTCAAGGAAATCAACAACAGAATCACCAATGAACGCCCCGCAGTCCACAAATACAGAAGGATCGATGCCGCGGGTTATATCGTTAAAATACTGCTTCTCCCTGTTGTGCTCCGCAAGTCCTGATGTATCACCGGTCACGCATGCATTGACATACTCGTCGAATGTGACAGCAGACTCTTCATCATCCAGCATTGCCCTTGTCTGATCAAAAAGCTCCTTGTTCTCAAGATAATACCTGATATCAAGATAGTGATCTTTCCTGTACGCTTCTATCGGGAAAGATGCAATTATCACATTATCTGTCTTAAGCCGTTCCTTCACGGCCAAAGCAAGATCCCTGTTGTCGATACAGATCCATATGTTGTCCCGGGATTCCTGCTGTCCGCAATAATCACTGTACTTCAATACCGGGATACCGTTGACGGTCTCTGCCGAATAATACTTATCGTCGACAATATAAGCATCCGGAGTCAGATCCTTCTCACCCAGTAGTCTTAATGCTATCCGGGACTGTGCGCCGGTACCATACAGGAATAACCTGATACTGCTCCTCTTATCTCTAAGTTCATCTAATCTGTGATCTAATGATCCGGCGTAATCAGGATGCATACCGTCTTCCCCTCGTGTGATAAATAGGGACTGCAAAATCATTGCAGACACAGCCATAATATAATTGATTGCATATCTGACTGCAAGAAGAATAATTCATTATGTGTTATAGTATAAATCAATAGAATCTTTAAATTGAAGATGGTGAATAATGGCAAATAGAGTCCTTATATCGAACGGCGGATATTCTGAGATACCTCTGATAAATGCCTCAAAGGAAATGGGGTATTACACCATTGTCTGCGGCAACAATGAAGATGCTCCCGGCAACGGACTGGCAGATAAGTATGTAAGATGTGATTATTCTGACCCCGCATCCGTAAGATCCATAGCATCATCCTACGGCGTTGCCGGAATATGTTCCTCATGCAGTGATTACGCCTATCTTGCGGCCGGTCAGGTGTGCAATGACCTCGGTCTTCCCGGCTATGATGATATGGCTAAGATCCGTGTTATACATAACAAGAATGAATTCAGGAAGTTTGCACGTTCAATAGGGATTCCTGCTCCATGGTTCTATGAATTCCATTCGTTGAATGAGGTGGAACAATTAAGCGGCATTACATTTCCCTGTCTGGTCAAGCCTGTTGACGCTTTCGGAGGGATAGGGATCACAAAATGCCTGCACAGGGATGATCTTATCAGAGCCGCAGCAGAGGCCTTCCACAGCAGCAGGATCAACAGAATACTTGTTGAAGAGGTTATTGACGGAACAGATCACGGTTATTCCTCTCTTGTAGCCGGCAACAAAGTAGTCTTCAGTTTCTGCGATAACGAATACCATGATTATTACGAATACGCCGTGTCAGCCGTATGTTTCCCGTCTGATGTCCCGGAGAGCTCCATACATTCCCTCACAGAGCAGGTCAATAAGATATGCGGTGCCCTTCAACTCAAGGACGGTCTTGTCCACATACAGTTCAGGTTGAAGGAGGACGGAACTCCCGTAATACTCGAAGTATGCCGGAGAAGTCCCGGAGATCTTTATATTGAGTTTGTTAAATATGTAACAGGGCTTGATTATCCCCGGGCGATATTAGAGTCTTCATTGGGACTTCCATTCGGTGAATGTGTGTCTGATATTACGGATAGATTCTTTGTCCGTCAGGTTATCCTGTCCGAGAATACCGGATATTTGCAGAACGTTGTATTCTCCCAAGAGATGGAAAGGCACATTACGGAAAGATTCCTCTACTTCAGCAAAGGAATGCTGCTGTCCAAGCCCCTTCACAAGCTGGGAGTGGTATTCATGGTTTTCGACAGTAAGGATGAGATGGAACATCTGATGTCTCACATAAAAGAACACATAAAGGTAATTACAAGTGAGGACTGGGTATGAACGGTAACCGCGAAGTTTGCATCGGAATGGTAGGTGCGGGAAGAGCAACAGAACTGCATATGCATGCTTATGTCAGAGTAAGCCATGTGCCTCTCAGGTTCAAGACGATCGTTGCGAGGAGAGAGGAACAGCTCAGGCCTGCCATGGAATTATATAAATTCGAGAAAATGTCATATGATTTCAACGATCTTCTTAACGATGATGAGATAGATGTAATCGACATCTGTACTCCACCATACGTCCATAAGGATATGGTGATCTCTGCGCTCAAGGCAGGCAAACACGTAATATGCGAGAAGCCTCTTACAGGTTACTTTGGCACCGGCGGTGACCCGTTGCCCGTCGGAATTGCTGTCAGCAAGGCCGACATGTATGACCGACTGATGGAGAGCATAAACGAACTCAAGGATGCAGTAGGCAGTTACAACCGGAAGTTCATGTATGCCGAGAATTTCATTTATGCTCCCGCGATCAACAAAGCCGCCGAGATAATCAAAGCCAAGAAGAGCAGAGTCCTGTACATCAAGGGAGAGGAGAGCCTTAAGGGATCAAGTTCTCCGGTTGCCGGCAACTGGAGCGCGAACGGGGGCGGCACATTCATGCGTACCGGAACACACCCTTTGTCTGCGGCTCTCTGGCTCAAATCGATCGAGGCCAGTGCAAGAGGCATTGATATCAGACCGGTATCGGTTACTGCAGAGACGGGCAATTTCCTGACAGATCTGACAGAATATGAACACCGCCATATTGCCGCTCATCCGGTAGATGTTGAAGATAATGGAACGGTGATAATTACTTTCTCTGACAATTCTCGTGCCGTGATAATCGCCAACGATGCCTGTCTGGGGGGCAGCAAAAACTATGTTGAATTGTACTGCAACGACTGCCACATCAACTGTCAGCTCACGATGAACGATGCCATGAGCACATATATGCTGGACGAGGACGGAATGGATGATGTTTATCTGTCTGAGATGCTGCCTTCCAAGAAAGGGTGGAACTTTCCGTTTGTATCAGACGAAGTGCTCAGAGGATATGTTGATGAGATACAGGACTTTATGGAGTGCGTGTACTATGACAGAGAGCCCCGTTCCAACTTTGCCATCGCATATCAGACAGCACAAGTCACTTACGCTGCATATAAAGCATCAGAGTTGGGCAATAGAGTTTACTTATGAGTCTGCAGACGATCTCGTGATCTCTTTGATGACATACTGCGGGGTGTTATTTATACACATGTAGATCCGGCCGAGGTATTCACCGATGATGCCCAATGCACACAAGATCAACCCTGATATGATCAGAATGATGGACGTTGTGGAACTCCACCCGGCAGCAATGTCCTGGGATATTATTTTCCTGACAATTATTACCACAGCATATATCATTCCGGCTATTGCCGTAATAAACCCGGCAAATGACGATAATCGGAGAGGAACAATAGAAAACGCCGTAAAACTATTGAGCCAAAGCATAAACAGTTTCTTAAAATTGTACCCCGATCTTCCCGCCTGCCTTGGCAACTGGACACATTCAACAGTTGCAATGTTCGCAGTAGATCTCATGACCAGACCGGTTACAAAAGGATAGGGCTGATTGTACCGGATTATCTCCTCAATAATGAATCTCCTTGCAAGGAAAAAAATAGATACTTCAGCTCCGCTTGCATTCGGAAGGAGTGCATCCGACACAATATAGTTGATCTTACTGCCGATCTTCCTAAACAGAGATCTTTTGCCCCTGTCTACCCAGTAAGTGGATACAACATCATATCCTTCGTTGAGCTTATCAAACATCTTTCCGATGACTTCCATATTTGTCTGTCCGTCATCCTCGCATGTGATAACATAATCTCCCGAGGCGTGGCGAAAACCTGCCATTATAGCCGCATGCTGCCCCGAGTTTTTGGCAAGATCTATAGCTGTAATATCCTTCCTCTCTCCGGCCATGCTGCGTATCACTTCAGAGGTCTTATCTTTGGAACAATCATTTACGAGTATATATTCATAATCCGTGATGCCCTGTCCGGCAAAGATCGAATCGTTATGCTCTATGACAGACCTGATACTGTGTTCTGAATTGTAACAGGGAATGACTACCGATAATTTGCCTTCTGCTTCCATATCTCACCTGAACTGTTCTTTCTTGTCAACTATCACCCGGATGTATTCTTCCATATGATCCATACGGTAAAGCATCTTCTCCAAAGAATCAAACTTAATGATCATCGCACCGATTCCAAAGCCGCCGTTGTCGAACTTATGAACTTCGTCCCCTTTGTTTACAAACATTCCGCAGGACACTATATCATCCTTGATCTCATCACTTATCCACAATGAATCGTAAATACCTTCTTCAAGAGCATGCACGACATATGAGGAAGTATACTGTGAGATAGAGCATTCCTTAAGGTCGGAGCAATCCTCCCCAACGGCATTCCTGACTGTATACTCCGCCAGATCAACTCCAGAAGCCTGTTTGATGGCATCCGTGATAAGATTACCGCCGTTACGGGGACCTATCTCAAGAATGTAAACTTCCCCTGAAACATCCACGATAAAATCCAGATTAAATGCGCCGTTCCTCATATTCAAAAGAGACAATAAACGGCTGATCTCATTACGTGCCTTAAACCGCATCTCATCCGGAAGAATGGAGGGATAACTCTCACCGATCGGAACAAGAGGATTGCACAACCGGTCGAAATGCTCATTCATCAATCCTGCAAAAACGATCTCGCCGTTAACCATGAACGCGTCGCCGGCAACCTGATATCCGCTGCGCTCTATGAATTCTTCCACAACTATTATTCCGGCTCTTGTGTATCTCAAAGCCTCCTCATAGGCAGCATCAAATTCATCAATACGCGTTATCTTGCTCACACCCTTGCTGCCCGATGAATCAGCAGGTTTGATCATCACCGGCATATTCAGCGTCCTGCAGAAACCATAAGCTTCATCATGATCATCAAAACCTTTGCCGCGTGGTACATTGAACCCGTGTTCCTCCATAAAAGGTCTGATAAGGTCTTTTCTTGTAAGCATCAGAACAGATTTATAAGGGTTTGTCGGCAGTCCGAGGTTCTCCGCAACGTATGCCGCAGTAGGTGCAGAAACATCAGAAGCATATGAGACGATCCCGTCTATATTAAGACTTCTCGCCAGTTCCAAAACAGCTTCCTTGTCAGTTGTACTTACATTATGGTATTCATCTGCATACTTGTGAGCAGGATTATCAGGAAGATAATCAACACTGATAACATAATAACCAAGTCTTTTTGCGGCTTTGGTCGCCGTCATCTGATAATAGTTACCGCCGAGCAGCATTATTCTCTTCATTGATACCAACCTCGCTAGCGATGAAGTTATAACCTACCTAAGTATATAACATAATCCCTGTTTTTACTATTCGGCCGCCAGTGTGAAAGTCATAACGACGAGTAATACCTGATGATCTGACTAACTGTTATACTGACATCATCTAATGAGAGCCCGTTGTGCAACGGCAGTCTCAGCAGCCTCTCGCTCTCTTGTGTAGTATATCTGTCCTCACCGCAGAACCTTCCGAACTTCAGTCCCGCTTCAGCAGAATGAAGCGGGACATAATGGAATACTGCATTGATGCCGTTCTCCTTGAGGAACGCGATAAGCTTCGTCCTCTCCTCAAGATCTCTTGCCTTTATATAGAACATATGAGCATTGTGATCACAGCCTTCGGGAATATACGGAAGTTCCACCCTGTCTCTCAGAAAATCACTGCTACTCAATGACTGATAATACAGGTTCCATTTCTCCATCCTGTCCTCAAGGATCTCATCCGCCTTCTCCAGCTGCGCCCACAGATACGCGGAATTTAGTTCGCTCGGCAGATATGAACTGCCCATGTCTACCCAGGTATATTTATCGATCTGCCCACGGAAGAACTTGGATCTGTTCGTTCCCTTCTCCCTTATAATCTCCGCACGCTCTATTCCGTCATGATCGCGGAGCAGTATCGCACCGCCTTCACCCATGCAGTAGTTCTTCGTCTCATGGAAGCTGAAGCATCCATAGTCGCCAATCGAACCAAGTGCCTTACCTTTGTAGGATGCCTTAACACCCTGCGCTGCATCCTCGACAACTTTCAGGTTATGCCGTGATGCGATCTCCATAATCTTGTCCATCTCACAGGCTACCCCTGCATAGTGAACGGGAACTATTGCCTTTGTCTTTTCCGTGATCGCATTCTCAATAAGGTTCTCATCGATATTCATTGTGTCGGGTCTGATATCGACGAATACGATCTTTGCACCACGCAAGACAAATGCATCCGCTGTGGAGCAAAAAGTATAAGACGGCATGATAACCTCATCACCGGGACCTATTTCACAAAGCATTGCAGCAATCTCGAGCGCATGGGTACAAGATGTCGTAAGCATTGCTTTGGATACTTTGGTATTCTGCTCTATCCAGGAATTGCAGAGTTTGGTGTATTTACCGTCACCACAGAGTCTGTGCTCCCTTGTAACGGCATCGGATATGTATTCCAGTTCATTCCCGGCAAATGTTGGCTCATTGAAATTGATCATTTATTATCTCCACAAGATTTAATTTTTCAAATACCAATTTATAGTCTGCTTTATTCCCTCATCAAACTCAAAAACCGGCTGCCATCCGAGTTCTCTCCTTATCTTATCCGCATCGATCGCATATCTCAGATCGTGTCCCTTGCGGTCTTCCACGAAAGTGATCAGTGATTCCGGCTTGTTCAGTTCCTTACATATCAGACGGACAATATCAATATTACGCTTCTCGTTATTGCCTCCGATGTTATAGATAACACCTGTTCTGTCACTGTTTACTATCGCGTCTATGGCGCTGCAGTGATCTTCAACATAGAGCCAGTCTCTTACATTGATCCCGTTGCCGTAAACGGGGAGCGGTCTTCCTGCAAGCGCATTCTTTATCATAAGAGGTATCAGCTTTTCGGGCAGCTGATAAGGGCCATAGTTATTAGAGCATCTTGAGATCGACACAGGAAGCCCGTAAGTTCTGCTGTAAGCCATTACAAGAAGGTCGGCTGAAGCCTTGGATGCGCTGTATGGAGAGCTTGGCCTGATGGGACTTGTCTCTGTGAACTTAAGATCCGGCCTGTCGATCGGCAGGTCACCGTAGACTTCATCAGTGCTCACCTGATGGAAACGCGTAATCCCGTATTCGCGGCATGCATCAAGCAGAACAGAGGTACCTATTATATTTGTCTGCAGGAAAATATCAGGCGATTCTATGCTCCTGTCCACATGACTCTCTGCGGCAAAATTAACGACCACTTCCGGATGTTCCGATTCAAATATCCTGAAGATCCCGTCACGGTCACATATATCAGTCCTGTAGAATGCAATGCGCCCCTTATCTATTAACTGCGTTATGTTCTCTATCTTGCCCGCATATGTCAGCTTGTCAACGCATATTATATAGATGCCGGGATGCTTGTTTAACATGTAATAAATGAAATTGCACCCGATAAAACCGGCTCCGCCTGTCACAAGTAATCTCATTGAACAATACCTCTGAATACGAGCCTGTCTTCAGCAACCATCTTCAGATACTCCCCGTAATTGGAATTGGAATACTCACCTGCAATACGGAGCAAGTCATCTTTTGTTATCCACTCATTATGGTATGCTATCTCTTCAGGCGCAGAGACTATGATCCCCTGCCTGTTCTGAACCGCCTGAACATAGACCGTCGCTTCTGTCATGCTCTCCACGGTTCCCATATCCATCCAGGCAAAACCTCTGCCCAACACCTGAAGCCTCAGAGTTCCGTCATCGAGATACATCCGGTTAAGATCCGTTATCTCATATTCTCCTCGTGAAGAAGGATTGAGTCTGCCGGCCATATCCACCACTCTGTTATCGTAGAAATACAGACCCGTTATACAGTAATTACTCCTGGGAACATCAGGCTTCTCTTCAATTGACAACACGTTATTATCTTTATCAAATTCCACGATCCCAAACCGCTTAGGATCCTTAACATAATAACCGAAGATGGTGGCATATCCCTCATTGGCATTCCTGATCGCCATGCTCAGGTCATGCCTGAACCATCCGCCGTAGAAGAAATTATCACCGAGAATGAGAGCACATGTATCATTTCCTATAAAATCAGCGCCTATTACAAACGCCTGAGCCAGTCCGTCGGGAGTGTCCTGAACTTCATATTTCAGATTAATGCCAAATTGTGTTCCGTCACCAAGGAGGGCTTCAAATCTCGGAATATCGGCAGACGTGGAGATAATGAGTATGTCTCTGATTCCTGCAAGCATCAGAGTTCCCAGCGGATAATATATCATCGGCTTATCATAGACCGGCAAAAGCTGTTTGGATACTGCCTTTGTCATAGGATATAGTCTTGTGCCCGCTCCGCCTGCAAGAATTATGCCTTTCATAACTGCTCCTGATGATCTTCGATAATAGTATTATCGCTAATCATCATCTTTTGTTCAAGCCTCGGGATACAGAATGTAACCGCCGTACTCATTCATAGTGCCCTTGTAACCCTGCATGGCAAAATGCGGAACCAGATCGGAATAGATCTGATCAACGTATATGGCATCGGGTCTCTTATCCGGATAGAGAGTATAGTAATCATCGAGCATTCCGGGAGTAAGATTCGGTGTCCATGTCGTATAAGATGCCACGTCTTTTTCTGATTCGAGGTACATCCACCACTCAGTCGATACGATAAGCAAAGTCTTCACGCTGCCGTCTTCTTTTACCGGAGCCAGTTCACTGAGCTTCGAATAGTATATGTCTCTCCATTCAGGAGTCTCGTACATCCCTTTGGCTATTCCGGAATCGAGCTTCTCCGTTGTATATCTTATATCCTGCGCTCCGAAAACATAGACGATCCTCCTCTCGGCGATCGTCAGGAACTGAACTGATATCAACAAAGCGAGGAGCCATGGTATCATTTTGCCCTTGAATGATGCCGCACACCTGACAGCCATAACGATACTTGCCGCGGATGCGACAGAGCTGGCCGCCGAGATGGAAACAAACTGCATATTTGATGAGAGATTCAGACAGAATGAATATACTATCCCAGGTATCCAGACGTAGAAGAAGAGCCTGCTGTTGAATTCATCCCTGAGGCAGACAAAGCAGTACAGCCCGAGAAATGCCGGAGGGAAGATCAGATAGTTGATCAGGTTATCGCATAGAACAAAAGATATCTGAAGAGCTATGGTCAGGATACAAGCGATCATAAACCCCGTCATAAGATCCGCTTTATCCTTTCGCAGGTAAAAATAGAGCAGATTAACGGCCATAAGGACGAGTATTATCCCGCACGGGATCGTGACGGTGAACATCGAACCCAGATATTCCGCCGTCTTGATCAGGATGTTCCACTGGTGCTCGCTGTCATTGAACATTCTCGGAATGATATCAAGGTATTCTCCAAGACTTGCTCTGCTGAAGAAAGCGATGCAGAACACAACAAACAATCCCAGGATCCCTAAAGTCGTAAAGAGCCATATCCGGCCTGCGGATGATCTTTTTATCAGCCCTCTTATTCCCGCGAAGCAGAATATGACCCACAGGATGGCAAGGAACGGGCAGCATGTCACGGCAACGGCATATAACACTCCTGCAATGATGTATTGGCAAGGCTTATATTTCTCTGCTGTAGCGATTATCAGGCACGATGACAGGAGTGTTATTATCCCTATTGAATTGTAGTAGAGAGCCATTTGTCCGGCGGGCGTATACACCAGTAATATCAGGCTTACGGAAACTGCTGCAATAAGAGATCTGCCCCGCAGCCTGATAAAGACAAAGAGTGCAAACAAAGCCCACACAGCCGTGTAAACATACCTCATGAACAGCATAATTCCTTCAGTGCTGCCCGTGAGCTTCACGAAAGCATACACAAAGGGTTCGAGGTAGATAAATGACAACTGGGAGATATGCCATTCATGAATGATCGGAAGATCACCCCTCACAAATCTCATTGCAGTATTAACGTAGAATGATTCTTCGTAAGGGAAGCCGTAACTGCATTTCCAAAACAGCACCGCACAGACCGCAATAAAAACGATCGGAAAAAGAATAAGGATATACTTACCGTATTTATTCTTTGCTATCCCGGAGGAATTCACAGTACGCCCTTCGTCGATACTACCTGACCTGCAAATCTCTCGTCGGTCGATACAGCCTGTCTCAAAGCTCCTGCAGTTGCCTTGAACATGGACTCTGCCTTGTGGTGGTCATTTACCCCGTAAAGATTCTGAACGTGGAGCGTAATATTGGCATTATATGCAAAGCTCCTGAAGAATTCCTCGAAGAGCTGGGTATCCATGGTCCCGCACATGTCACCGGCAAACTCGGCATCGAACACAATGAACGATCTGCCCGACACATCAACGACTGCTCTCGATAATGCCTCGTCGAGAGGGATGGCTGCAGAACCGAATCTTGTG
>CADBNJ010000145.1 GCA_902795955.1 Oscillospiraceae bacterium | reverse complement strand
GGTGCCACACTTACGATTGTCATAAAGGAAGGCTCCCAGGTGGAATTTACGACAGATTGGAGCGGCACAGACAAAGCTGAGTAATTATTTTTAAATACATATACAGGAGGTTCGTACAATGACAGGTATTGCAAAGACTTTTTCGGAGAACATGCCGGAGATCAAGATGGGTATCATTGCGGTCAGCAGAGACTGTTTCCCGATGAGCTTATCAGAGAGCAGGAGAGCTGCTGTGGTATCAGCGTACAAGGCCAAGTACGGTGATATCTATGAGAGCAAGGTAACTGTTGAGAATGAAGTGGATATGACCAGGGCGCTCGAAGATGTTAAGAGCGCGGGATGTGATGCACTTGTGGTATATCTCGGCAACTTCGGACCTGAGACTCCGGAGACTTTGCTGGTCAAGTATTTCGACGGGCCGTGCATGGTTGTTGCTGCTGCGGAGGAGGCAGGCGATAAGCTCCTTGACGACAGAGGAGATGCGTACTGCGGCATGCTGAATGCAAGCTATAACCTGAAGCTCCGTAACCTCAAGGCATATATTCCCGAATACCCTGTAGGTGATGCGGATGACTGCGCAGATATGATCGCCGAGTTCCACACGATCGCCAAGACAGTTTGCGCTATCAGGAATCTGAAGATAATCGGATTCGGACCGCGTCCTCAGGATTTCCTCGCATGTAATGCTCCCATCAAGCAGCTCTATAATATCGGTGTTGAGATCGAGGAGAATTCCGAGCTCGACCTGTTCGAGGCATTCAACAAGCATGCCGGAGATGCGCGCATTCCTTCTGTTGTTGACGATATGGCAGCAGAGCTCGGCGCAGGCAACAAGAAGCCTGAGATACTGTCCAAGCTGGCCCAGTACGAGCTGACTCTCCTTGACTGGATCGAGGGACACAAGGGCAGCAGGAAATACGTTACGATCGCAGGCAAGTGCTGGCCCGCTTTCCAGACACAGTTCGGCTTCGTGCCCTGCTTCGTCAACAGCCGTCTTGCCAAGCGCGGCATTCCCGTATCATGCGAAGTTGATATCTACGGTGCTTTGAGCGAGTATATCGGAAGCGTCATCAGCAACGATGTCGTTACACTTCTCGATATCAACAACTCCGTCCCCAAGGATATGTACAACAACGAGATCAAGGGCAAGTTCTCATACGATTACAAGCTTACTGATACTTTCATGGGATTCCACTGCGGCAATACAGCATCGAGCAAGCTCGCATCCTGCGAGATGAAGTACCAGAAGATCATGGCAAGGACACTTCCCGAGGAAGTTACGAACGGCACTCTTGAGGGCGATATCGCCGCAGGTCAGGCTACTGTATACAGGATTCAGTCCACATCGGATACTAAGCTCCGCGCGTATATTGCCGAGGGCGAGATACTTCCGGTCAAGACGAGATCCTTCGGCGGCATCGGTATCTTTGCTATCCCTGAGATGGGCAGGTTCTACAGGCATGTTCTCGTTGAGAAGAACTATCCTCATCATGCAGCCATCGCTTTCGGTCATTGGGGCAAGCTGATGTATGAAGTATTCAAGATGATCGGCGTTGAGGTTGACGAGATCGACTATAACCGCCCTGCAGGCGTTCTCTACAGGACAGAGAATCCGTTCGCATAAGCGTTTTTGTGCTCACGGCTGCCTCATATGTATGGGGCAGTTTTTTTATAATCCTTATTCGCCTTTCACCTCGAAAGGCAGACAAAGCGAGGTCAGTATGTACATAGGTGTGGATCTCGGCACGAGCGGCGTTAAGCTCCTGCTGATGGACAGAGAAGGTAAGATCATCAATAAAGTGACACGGGAGTACGGGATCAGCTTCCCCAAGCCCGGATGGTCTGAGCAGGATCCTTACGACTGGTTCGATAATACTGTTGAGGGGATAAGTGAACTGATCAAAGACATCGATCCTTCTCTGATCCGCGGCATCGGCGTGGGAGGGCAGATGCACGGTCTTGTCATTCTGGATGAGGACGGTAACGTCATAAGGCCTGCGATACTCTGGAACGACGGCAGGACAGGGGAAGAGACGGATTATCTTAACAAGGTCATCGGAACGGATAAGCTGGCGGCATATACGGGCAATATTGCTTTCGCGGGGTTTACTGCGCCGAAGATATTGTGGGTGTATAAGAACGAGCCTGAGAATTTCGCGAAGATCAGAAAGATCATGCTGCCGAAGGATTATCTGATATACAGGCTGACAGGCGCGTTCAGCTGCGATTATTCCGATGCATCCGGGATGCTCCTTCTCGATGTCAGGAACAGGTGCTGGTCACATGAGATGATGGAGATCTGTCATGCTACGGAGGACATGCTCCCTGAACTTCACCACAGCAGTGATGTGGCCGGGACGGTGAAGAGTGATGTGGCGGATAGGCTTGGCCTGACAGACGGTGTTAAGGTGGTTGCAGGCGCAGGTGATAATGCAGCGGCGGCCATCGGTACAGGGACCGTGGGCAAAGGCAGATGCAATATCTCGCTCGGAACGTCGGGCACGATATTCATCACTGACAGTGATTTTGCGGAATTGAAGAATAACGCGATACATTCTTTCGCGCATGCTGACGGGGGATTCCACATCATGGGATGTATGCTGTCTGCGGCTTCATGTAATAAGTGGTGGATGAGCGGTATCCTCGGAGATGATGATTATGCCGGTGCGCAGAGTGTTATCACCGATGATGACCTGGGTGCGAACAGCGTGTTCTTCCTGCCGTATCTGATGGGGGAGAGGTCACCGCATAACGATCCCAAGGTCAGGTCCATGTTCATCGGAATGAGCATGGATACGACGAGGACACAGATGACGCAGGCTGTGCTTGAGGGTGTTGCCTACGGTATGCGTGACTGTCTGGAGGTGGCGCGCGGCATGGGTATCGATGTGCGGGAGACATGTATATGCGGTGGCGGAGCCAAGAGCCGGCTGTGGCGCAGGATAGTGGCGAATGTACTGAATATACGCGTTAAGACGCTGAAGAATGATGAGGGGCCTGCGCTGGGCGGTGCGATACTGGCTGCGGTCGGTGACGGTGTATATCATGACGTGATCGGGGCGTCTGAGAAGATAGTCGAATATGACAGCATCATTGAACCTGATGAGACGATCGCTGCAAGATATGATGAACGGTATGAGTTCTATAAGAAGCTATATCCGAGCATAAAGGGACTGTACACTTAAGCAGACGGGATCATGTCAGGATGACTCTCTGATGATCCTGCTCAGCTCATCAAGATCGTTCTCGTGACCTTTGAGCTTAGATGCAAGCCGGCGGCTGTCACAGAGCTGTTTGTGATTATAGTTGTATGCTTTCTCCAAAGTATCGTGCTTCAGAGTGTACATCGTGCTGAACAGCTCGACAGCGTAACGGATCTCTTCTTTGCTTAGGCTGGACAATCCCTTGGCTGCCGTCGCGTTCTCAAAGGAACAGAAGATATCAGGGGATATATCACTCTCTGAAGAGAGGTTGAACTCCGTGTACTCGTTGAATGCTGCGATGTCGCTGTTGACGGTGTCAGCGTATCTGTATGTCGCATGAAGTGTCTCCCACGTGTCTTCGGGAAAGCCGGTAATATAGAAGGCCATCGTCAGTATTCCCGCGTTCTTAATGTATTCGACTGTGCTTCTCTGATAATCGATATTTCCTTTATTGCTGTTGTATTCAGTAAGTATATTCTGATCTCCTGATTCAACTCCGAAGCAGATGAGGAACAATCCGGCTTCCTTCATAAGATCTATGAGATCAGGGGTCAGACTGTCGAGCCTTGTCTCGCAGATCCATCTGACATTGATGCCTTCGTCTATGATACGCCTGCACAGCTCACGGATCCTTTTACTGTCACAGGTGAAGAACTGATCTCTGAACTGGATGAGGTCTGCACCAAGTGATGTGACTGC
>CADBNJ010000144.1 GCA_902795955.1 Oscillospiraceae bacterium | reverse complement strand
TGATTTTTCCGCAGAAATTGCGGAAAGATCACTGATTATTGCGGAATCCGCAGAAATTGAACTTTTCTTCCGCAGTTTATGCGGAAGGATTGCCGTTTTTCTGCGGAAACGATATTGATAGATGTAAGTGAGCAGAAGATAACAAGCAGTTCATGCCGATCAGACCACCCAAGTCGTCCAAGCCACCACCAGTGAAGCGAGCAAGTCAGTTGCGGGCGCCGGACTGAGTTCCGGGACAGCGGCGTTGAGCTTTTCAGCTGCCCGTAAAATCATACTTCCTCACACCCAGCATCCAGAACTTGTAGCTCAGATAGAAGAACACGAGACCCAGGGCGGGCGACAGCCACGCCAGGAGGGGGACATTATCCGGCTCGAGGATCACGAGGCTGGGATAATAGGCGACGAAGGCGATCGGGATGATGAACGTGAAGATTACCTTGAAGACGCTGTTGAAGATGCTCGCGGGGTATTTCGCGAAGTCCTTGAACCTGAACATGATGACCATTACGTAGCCGGAGCCCTTGATCCAGAAGCAGGTCGCTGCCGCGGCGTTCATGATGGCGATCATGAAGAGGGATGCCGCGAGGAGGAAGACTATCAATTTCGCGATGGCAAGGAAGGTTACGGGGATGCCGATGTGATACCAGGCGTAAGCGATAGTTCCGACGCCGAATACGAGCTGGCCGAGGCCTTTGACGTCGAACACCTCCGACATGAAGTAGAAGAACACGTTGACGGGTCTGAAGCAGTATTTGATGAAGTCACCGCTCTGGACCATGAACCTGAGGTTCCAGTTGTTGTCGAAGAAGCACTGGACGGGCGTCAGGGCGACAAGCGAGAACCCGTACAGAAACAGCATGTGGTAATAATCCCAGCCGTTGATCGTGGGGAAGTTCCCGAACAGGATCATGAAGGTCACGAAGCCGGCCACATTTGTCATTATCATGCCGAATGTCGATATGATAAAGTCGGCGCGGTAACTCATCTTGGTCTTCAGGTCCTGGACGAGTATCTTGCGGTATATGGATAAATAGAATTTAAGTCCTCTCTTTTTTGAACTCATAACATCAGCCTCCGTTGACGGTGATCTTGCGCACCGAATGATTCCAGAAAAGGATGCCGGCCACAGACAGTACCGCTATCCAGATTATCTGCAGTCCGAACATCGGAAGAAGCCCCTGCCAAGTGTCTGTTCCGTTCTTCTGCAGAAGGATCGTCAGCGGGATGTCGTAGACCGCCCTGAACGGCAGATAATCGACTACGGTCCTCAGCCAGTCAGGGAAGAAGGCCAGCGGGATGGAGGCGCCTGACAGCAGCAGCACTATCGTCTCCTTGACGATGTTGATGCCCCAGGTCGATTCAGTGTACAGGCAGAGCGTTGCGACAAGCATCTCGATATTGAAGTTGATGATCAGCGCGAAGACTGTTGCAAGGACGAACCACAGCAGATTAAGCCCCAGTTGTATCGCACCGTTTGTGACGATCATGACCACGATGAATGTGGGGATGAACGTCAGGACGAAGAGCACGACGTGGCTTCCGGAATAGCTCCAGAAAGTATACGTCCTGAACTTCATCGGCTTGAGCAGATCGAGGATGATCTTGCCGGACTGTATGGATCTGCTCATATCCCATACTACGAACATCTCAAGAAAGTTGAACAGTGATGTCGCGAGGATGAGGTAGATCATAGTATCCGTGAATGTCATTCCGTTCACGGTATCGACGCCGGAAGAAGCATAGATAGCTTTCCACAGGAAGTACACCAGGACCAGGTAGATCAGGTTCGCAAAGAGCGTAACCGCCGTGCCCAGCCTGTAGTGCAAGGACTCCATTATTCCGGCTCTTGTAAGTGCCAAAAGTTTGCGCGGGTTCATACTGCCTCTCCTTCGTAGATCTTCTTAATGACCTCTTCAGTCGATATCTCCTGAAGACGGATATCCTTGATCTTCTTCTCCTTCTGCTTTGTCATGATGACTTCCATGATGTCAGTCTCGCTCTCGTCGATGAGCATCTCTTCCCACGTGTCGTCTGCAAGGCGCAGCTGAAGGGTTCTGTACGACCCGAAATAATTCTTCAGATGTTCGATGTCGTTGTCGTAGATCTTCTGGCCGTGGTCGATGATTACTATCCTTCTGCAGAGCGCATCCACATCGCCCATATCGTGAGTCGTAAGGATGACCGTCGTGTTTTTCTCCTTGTTTAAGCCCTTGATCAGAGAGCGGATCTTGTCCTTCATGGATACGTCGAGACCGATCGTCGGCTCATCGAGGAATACTATCGCCGGATTGTGAAGGAACGCCGCCAGGATGTCGCTCAAGGTACGCTGGCCGAGAGACATCTGACGCACCGGCTTGTTCAGGATCGGCTCGATGTCGACCAGTGACCTGTAAAGGTCTATCATCTGCTCATATTCCTTCTGCGGAACCATATAAAGGTCTCTCAGGAGCTTGAAGGATTCGACCAGCGGCAACGACCACCACAGCTGGCTCCTCTGCCCGAAAACAACCCCGATATTCTCACAGTTCTCAGTCCTGTTCTTATACGGGACCTTGCCGTTTACAAGTATCTCGCCCGATGTCGGTTCAAGCACGCCCGTCATCATCTTGATCGTCGTTGATTTGCCGGCGCCGTTCGGTCCCAGATATCCGATTATCTCTCCCCTGCCGACAGTGAGCGACACGTCCTTGACGGCACTTACCGTCTTGTAGTCGCGTGAGAAAAGATCCCTTATGCTTCCCTTAAGTCCCTCATGACGGTTGAGGACCTTGAAGTCCTTGCATACATTGTTCATTACCAGCGCTTCATTACCCATTTTCCCTCTCCTTTTGTGCGGCCCGCACTTGATTAATGTTGTTATCACAAGTATATTGTAGACAGATACGAAAAAATAGTGTGATAATTTCAACTTTTTATAACTATTTTCTTCGGTTGTGGAATATTGTTATTATTTTTGCAAGGAAGGGCAATTATTGTTATGAACCGCAATTTAATGGGATTGATAGTCAAGCGCGATGACGGCTCCGAGATCATCAACTACGATAATCCGGCATTTCCGTCCTATATCTACGACGGCTGGGTTGCCCCGAAGGTCACCTGGGAGAGGGTTCCGCATTTCCACGAGGACATAGAGATAGTCACCGTCAAGGAAGGCAGGATGGCCTATTCCGTCAACGGCAATACGCTCCTTCTCAACGCGGGAGACACGATAGTCGTCAACTCCAACCAGATCCACTACAGCATGTGCATCGACGATACGGTAGCCAAGTATGTGATCTTCATCGCACACCCGAGCATACTGGCCTCCTCCGTGGCAGTCGAGATGCAGGCGGTCAGGCCTATCATCGACAACCGCGAGCTGTCATATCTGCGTTTCAGGTACATAAACGAGTATACGAAGGACATATATGATCTGATGATGGGAATGCCGGACATCCGCAATGATGCTTTCGAGGTGACGAAGCGGTTTTTCCAGATCTGGGACATCATAAGGAAGCAGAGCGCCTCGATCGGAGCCAACACCGACGAGAATGCATCCGATCCGAGGATGCAGTCGTTCAAGGCGATGATGTATTATCTGTCCAATTCCTACAAGGATAACGTGACTCTCGATGCCATTGCATCAAGCGGCAACATAAGCAAGTCTCTGTGCAACAGCCTGTTCCATCAGTATGTCGGCGAGTCGCCCATCAATTACCTGATGCATCTGCGTGCCAGGAAGGTCGCGGAATATTTAAGATCCGGCAATATGTCACTCAGGGAGATCGCAGATATCACCGGGTTCAACGGCGTTAGCTATATGTCGGAGACGTTCAAGAGGTTTTTCGGAAGTTCGCCGAGAGATTACAGGAAGCAGTGGGCAGACCGCTGAGCGCCGCCTGTCACATTTTGACGAGATCGGCGATCGTTGCCTCGAAGTTGACACCGTACCACGGCTCGTCAGGATCTTCGAGCGTTGCCTCTATCGTGCGGACCGTATAGTCAGCCGCGATCCTCATCGCTTCCTTCCAGTCCCTCCCCCGCATCATCTCGCCTACGGCAGCAGCGGAGAACACGTCACCCGTGCCGTGGAATGACTTATCGATCTTCCTGTTCTGATAGACGTAGAACTCGTCCTTGTTCCTGTCATATCCCATCACGCCGGTCTTGCCTTCCTCAAGTGATACGCCGGTCAGTACCGCTATGCCGGCACCCGTGTCCGAGAGTCTCTTGAGAAGTTCCTTAATGTAATGCTCGCTGTAGTTCTCGCGGTAATCCATTCCCGTCAGGAACGCAGCCTCCGTGATGTTCGGCAGAATGATATCGGCATATCTGCAGAGCTCGAGATTAGCCTTCACGTACTCCATATCAAAAGCCGGATACAGCTTGCCGAAGTCAGCCATAGCGGGGTCCACAACGATGAGATTATCCTTGGTCCCGAATGCCCTGAAGATACCGGTAACCTGCCTGATCTGACCGATAGTTCCCAGGTAGCCCGTATATATCGCATCGAACTTCACGCCCTCGTTCTTCCACACATTTGTTATCGGTTCTATCTGGTCAGACAGATCCTTAAATGTGTACTCACCGAACGCGGTATGCGTGGACAACAGCGCCGTCGGAAGGATGACCGTCTCGGAACCCAGCGCAGATATAATAGGAAGTGCCACCGTAAGTGAGCACTTCCCCATGCAAGATATATCCTGAATTGTAAGAACTCTTCTCATTTATTCTTTGCCTCAAGCAACATATTATCACGTTTCCTGAGAAAACTCACACATGATAATGCAG